>NZ_JAIXST010000046.1 GCF_027484545.1 Runella sp.
GCGGTGTCCCTGACTTCGACGTGAATCTGGTAAATCTTTGAAAAATTCATTTAGTGTCATATTCCATATAATATTTGGTCAAATGTAACAAAAAAATAGAACTTAACAGCCCTGCTCATAGTAGGGCTTCTAACTCAAATAAGCTATTTCGGCGATGTTGGTCTTACCTCAATCTTACTCGGCAAAGTCCGAGGGTTCATCTTGAGTAAGTCAGCCACCATCTGTCCAATGTCCTCGGGTTGAATTTTCCACGCATCTTTTTCCGAAGGTTCGTGGTCGTTGAAATGAGTAGCCACTGAACCCGGCATAATCGTCGTTACCTTGATACCATCATTACGGACATCCAACATAACCGCCTGCGTGAACCCAACCAAGCCAAATTTGCTGGCATTATAGGCTGACCCGTTGGCAAAGAAATTGGTCCCTGCCAAACTCGCAATCGTAATCAAATAGCCTTTTGATTCTTTCAACGCAGGCAATGCTGCTTTCACGCTGTAAAACACGCCTGTCAGGTTAATATCCATTGTTTCGTGCCATTGCTCCAAGGTCAGAGTTTCAATCGGTGCAAAATGACCTACCCCGGCATTGGCCACCAAAATATCCAAACTCCCCCATTGCCCAAGTACCTGATTGACGGCATTTTGCTGCGATTCAAAGTTGCGAACATCCGCTACAATACCCAACGCATACCCTTCTTTGATTTGATTCAATTGAGCAATTGCCGTGTTGACGGTTTCTTCATTCCGTCCCGTAATCGCCACTTTTATTCCTTCTTTGATGAGCATTTCGGCTACTCCGTACCCGATGCCCTTTGTTCCACCAGTGATGAGGGCTGTTTTTATCTTGGTTGACATAGTAAAGCAAATTTATTAGATGATGTAACCCCAAAACCTACCTCCCTCTATAAAAGTTCGGAAACAGCATTGCCACGCGGCGGCGATATGCCAGGTAATTCTCCCCAAATTCAGCTACAAGTTTCCGCTCCTCAAACACAATTCCGATGCGAACGTAGACAGTAATGCACACTGCCATAATGAGGTTTCGAACGGAGGCTTCTTCTACAAAAAGTCCCCAAATAAACAGGAGCGTACCCGTGTAAATCGGGTGACGTACATAGCGAAGCAGACCGGTGGTTTTGAGCGTGCCAGAGCCGGCATTTGTATTGCGAGGGGAGTAAGCCAAGCCCGAAAATTCTCTTAAATTATAACCAGATATCGCTATCAGTACGAGGAGCAAACCGCCGTATTTCAAGACGTTACCGACCAAGTGTATACGCCAATCAAACTCCCAAAACCTTTCGACGGGAAGCATGAGTTGATAAGCGATAATCATTACCAAAAACAGCAAAGCCAACAGATTGTAAAGCAAGCGATAATAGCGATAGTCTTTGCCCACTTTTTGCTCAAAAAACTGTTTTACTTTATTGTCTGCCAGCACGCTATGCAGGGTGCCATAGACAAGCCAAAGAAAGATTTGGAAGAGATAAGAGAGCATAATGTATTTTTTAGAAGTAAATCACTGCTAAACACCTTTTTTGCTATATTTGATGTATAACCTTCCTACCTTTCATAAAGGTAATATTTACTAATAAAATTTCATGTATTCAACTATTCAAAAAGACCTTGCACAACACTTAAATGACAATTACGTAGGTTCCTCCCAAGAAATGGATAAAGTAATATCTGCTTCTTTACATCTTGAACTCACTTTGTTTGCAAGAGAATTCATTGCTGACTTTGCCTGTGGGTTACTGTGGGTTAGGGCAGCAACTGAATAATTCTGCGGATAGCCAAACAAATGAAAAAATTACACACATTGGTCGCCAAATCAATATGGGTTCTGGAAGTACCTACATTGAAAATCAGACGCTCAACTCGCCTGTCCCCCAACCCTCGCCACCTATGCGAAAAAAAATTCTGTTTATTGCTGCCAATCCCGAAAACGAAGCGCGTATTGCCACGGATAAAGAATATCGCCTCATCAAAGCCGAATTGGAACGAGGTTCTCACCGTGATAGTTACGAATTTTTATTACCACAATTTGCCGTTACCATCCAAGAATTAATCCGTGCGATAGCTCCTAAGCCGCAGATTATTCATTTTGCCGGCCACGGCGAACGAAAAGGGATTATCATTACCAACGAACAGAATCAACCTCAGTCGTTGTCTTTGCCTATTTTGCAACGAATATTCAGGCCTTTAAAGACCTTTACAGAGTTAGTATTGCTCAATAGCTGTTATTCTGCATTGTGTGCTAAAGAAATTTCTGAATTCGGAATGTACGTGGTAGGTTATCTTCAACCCATCAGTGACGAAGCTGCCATTGGCTTTGCACAGGGACTGTACATCGGATTAAGCAGAGGCAAAACTTTTGAAGAGGCATTTAATGACGCTATAATTGTCTTACTTACAAAGAACACAGGTCATCTCCGAGGATTGGGAACGAGCGAAGAAAACAGTATCCTTGTAGAAGTGTGGAGAAATGGAGAAAAGCTTGATTTATAGTACTCTTATGAAAAGTCAAGAATCGGCAGACGATAATTTTGGCAAAATCGACCAGCAAATCAATATGGGTGCGGGAAGTACCTATATTGAAAACTAAACTAATTACAGCAATCGACTCATTAATCGTTTACTTACTGCTGTCGGCGTTTCTGTATCATCTGATTTTTTAGGAAGAGAAGACGAAATACTCAAAATTCGTCAGACTCTCAATGCGAATCCCCAGCCATTGGTTTTGGTTAATGGGGAAGGAGGAATTGGCAAAACTTCCATTGCCGCTAAATATTGGCATACTTATGAGAAAGACTATAAACATTTAGCTTGGCTGTTTTGCGAAAGCGGCATTGTAAATGCTATGTGCAACAGCCTTGTATATTCGTTGAAAATTGAAGATAGATTCAAACAAGTGCCCGAGCAGTCACAACTTGAATTCCTAAAAAATGAGTTGGCGGGTCTGGAAAGAGAGTGTTTATTGATTTTGGATAATGCCAATGACAAGCCTCACATTGAGGAGTTCTTACAAGTATTTAACGGTTTAGGTTGGCACGTACTTATTACCAGCCGTTGCCAAAAAGTTGTAAAAAACGAGATTTATATTAATCATTTGCCTCAACCACTGGCAAAGCAACTTTTTGAAAAATACTATCAAGAAACGACTTCCACTTTTGAAAACTTTCTAAATCGTTTCCTTAGAGCAGTAGGCTATAACACGCTTTGTATTGAGATTTTTGCCAAAAATTTAAGAGAAATGGCTGCCTTAGGCGAAACTATGGAAAGTTTTCTGACAAAATTGGAGCGAAAAGGGCTTTATTTAGGCAATGATTCTTTTGAAATTCAAACGGACTATACGCAGAATAAGTAATCAATCAAATTTAGATTAGATTTATTATATTGGCGCCATGAGCCGAAAAGAAAAACATATTGACCTGATAGAATCTGAACTAATTACCTTGCGGGAAGGGACAAAATATCA
>NZ_JAIXST010000318.1 GCF_027484545.1 Runella sp.
CCTCCTTTAATGGTCCAACGCTCGTTAAATCCTTTTGAGAAGGTCAAATCCACGACATTACGAGGCATTTCATACAAATCAGGGTAAGCTTCAAAACCCACCGCGATAATACGACGACCGATTACATTGTAGAGTAAATTGATTTGCAAATCTTTCTTGGTATCGTTGTAGTTGATACCCACGTTTACGATGTATGGAGATTGACCCTGCAGCGGGCGATTATTGGACTGACCTAAGCCTTTTGAACCTAAGTTTACGCGGCTATAAATCAAGGCAGTATTGAATAGCAAACTTGTCTTTTCAAAGAAGGCTGAGCCGGTTCTCAAATTTCCGAGCCCTTTCTTAATTTCAATTTCAAGACCTGTACTGTAAGCACTTTCGGCGTTGTTGGTAATAAATGTTTTTGAACCTGCACCCGTTGAACCCAAATCTACCGTTGATTCGATAGGAGTCTTAAAGCTTTTATAGAAGGCAGCTACACTGATTAGCTCTGAAGGAGTGGGATAATGTTCCCAACGTAAATCTACGTTTTGAACAGTTGCAATTTTCAAGTTAGGATTTCCTTCATATACCACATTGAAGTCAAAATCAAAGAACGAGAAGGGAGCCAACTCCCGGAATTCGGGGCGATTGACGGTCATCCCATAAGCCGCTCTCAGCAATGTTTTTTCACTGAAGTTGTACGTGAAGTTTGCCGAAGGCAACACGCTCCTAATTTTATTGTCTACTTTGGCTGCGGCACCTCCCAAAAATGCACTGTTCATTTGTTGGCGGTTATTTTCAATCCGCACGCCCACAATGGCATTGAATTGTTTGGTAAAAGGAATATTAATCAAACCATAACCCGCAATCAACGTATTTTTGGCAGTGTAGGAGTCGTTGGAGTTCGTTTGCTCATCCAAACGAATACCCCCGTCATTCCGAATGTTTTGGAAAAGGGTATTGATATCACTGCTTAACAAAGAAGCATTAAAGTTGCCCCCGCGCACATATCCTAAGTTACGGGCTTTGAAGGAACGGTCTTTCAACTCATAAAATCCACCAAATTTCAATTCGATGTCTTTCTCTCCAGCTTTAATTTTTTGAGTCAAATTGGCGGAACCTGTGTAGCCATTTTCTTTCATGGTTGAATTAAACCGGCCTAAGAAGTACGCTTGCGCTTGTCCGACAGGAATATAGATTTCTGTTTTTCCCGTTGTAGCATTCACCACGTCGGAACGATAGCGTTTATAATCAGGTTGGTCACGATACGAATTGTTGTAACCAACTACCCAATCAATGGTTGTTTTGTCATCATTAAACTCATGTTTACCTGTGAGTTGGCCTGAATAAATTCCGCGGTATATCTGGTCGAAAGAGTGATTGTTGGGGCGATAGTTTTGTGCAATATCCTGTCCAGTACGGAACACATAGCGTCCGTTACTGATTTGATTGAACAGGTTTTTAAATTCGATAGAGTGATTTTCATTAAAGCGAACCGCCCAGTTGTGCAAAATACCTACTCGGTTATTACGTGAATATGCTTTGTCATCGTATTCAAATAAGGTTTCGATTTGATTGTTTGCTCCAATATTATAATCATTGCGTTGCGTATCGGTAAAAAGTCGGGTTTCGCTGAAATTGATGGCTGTAATATTGCCAATACGAATTTTTCCCAGACTCATTTTAAAGTTGCCGGTCAATGATACGCGCTGATCAGGTGAAGCACTGGACTTGACAGGTATCCACTCGTTACGTAATGAACGACCCGCTAATTCTATCAAGGCAGGATTGTTGCCAATGGCACGAATATCTTTTGGGAAATCTTTCGGTAAATCCAAATAGCCATTGTTGAAACTTGTCCAATAATTGTCTCCCTGTTTTGATGCCTGAAAGTCCTGGAAGGTTGTTCCCTGACGGAGACCCAAGCTATAATCCAAGGTAACGGTATTTGCATCAGGGATATTCTTGGTAAAGATTTTAACAATTCCTCCCGCAAATTCTCCTGGTAAGTCAGCCGAAGGTGTTTTGTAAATCAATAAGCGGTCTATCTGACCACTCGGAATCACATCAAACGAAAACGCCTTTACATCTGTTTCCATCGAAGGGGTAAAGGCATTATGCAACATAACGTTGTTGTAGCGTTGGTTCAACCCGCGAATCGTAATGAATCGGTCACCCACGATGGTAATTCCCGGTACACGCTTCACTACCTGAGCCGCGTCTCGGTCGAGGGTACGGGCAATTTGTTGTGACGAAATTCCGCTGACAATGTTTTGGGCAGCTTTGATTTCGCTGATCACTGATACCTCGGTATTGGTTTGGCGAGTAGCTACCACTCTAACCTCTGCCAACGTGGCGGCAGCTTCTAAAAGGGAACTGTTTATTTCTGTAACTTTGTCCGCTTCTACTGTAACATTTTCTACATTTTCCGTTTTATAGGAAACATAGGTTATTTCAATGGTATATTTCCCGGCAGGTACTTTGGCAATGGAGAAAAAGCCGTTTATGTCAGTAGCCGCGCCCATTTGTGTTCCCGCAAGGCGTACGGTAGCCCCTATGAGCGTTTCTTTGTTTTTTGCATCGGTAATTGTTCCGCGAATGGTTCCTGTTTGGGAAAAAGAAAAAGCGCTATATAATAGCGCCGCTATGAATACTAAAATTTGTCGTTTCATACGATAGACGTTCAACATTTTTTGATTGGGGGTCATGATTATTGGTGTCATAAAGTTTTTGGCTTTAACACCACAAAAGTAGAAGTTCAATATTGCCTTGATATTATACTAATGTTATTAGAAAATTATATTTGGTTTTTAGTGGTGTAAACTATAATGAGTGCCTTGTTATCAGTCCCATATAGGGTAAGAGCCTTTTTCTAAATACTCTGTAAACTAAATTGGTATAGTTTTTCTATGTGTTTCTGAAAAATACAATGCAGAAACATCGTATTAAATTGACCGAATCTACGATGCTCAATACCCCGGTGTGTGTTTCGATGAGGCCCCGCTTGTTTCTTAATTGGTGATAGTGTTGAGCCTATTGTTATGCAAACAGGCAAAGTCAAAAAGGAACATTATGGCTACGAAAAGAATGGTTCATGTGCCTTATTAGCAGCCATTGAACCCTTAACAGGAAAAAAAATGTCCAAAGTATATGCTCAAAGAACAAAGCAAGAGCATGCAATTTTTACGCAGGAATTAGTAAAACAATACCCCAATGAAACGAAAATTCGATTAGTGCAAGACAACTTGAATACCCATAATAATAGCTCTTCTTATGAAAATTTACCGGCAGATGAGGCATTTGAATTAGCTCAAAAATTTGACGGTGCCGCCCGCGCGGTTTTACTATACACCAAAATCTGCCAGTTGGCTCAAAATAATAGAGCGGGGTGGTCCGTGCCATAGAATTCTCGGCATTAGCCAAGCAATGCTTAAATCGCAGAATTCGAACACAGGAGTTATTTCAAAAAGATGTTTTAATAATTGTCAAACAGGGCCGCCCGTGCGGAACGTAATGAGAAACAAATAAAAATTGATTGGCAGTTCTCCATTAAAAATAGCAGGAACGAAACTCAATCGGCATTACAATAAAATAAATGAGTCAAATAAATTAAGTAAAAAGGGAAAATTGCAAATAGAGCAAATAAGCAAAATCCTTTGATTATTAATGAGTTGTGAAAAATTATTTCATATTTAATTTTGCGTATTTGCTTAATTATAGAAACTTAGTTTACAATGTAATTAATAGTAAACAATAGTTAACTAACTAATCAAAAATGAGTTTTGTACAATTTTTGTGCTGACGTTTTTGTACTTTTGAATCTATTTTAACTACCTAAATGAAGATTCTTTTTGGAAGAGCTGTTGTTGGGCTTTTGGTAAGCGCAGGATTAATTGGTGTGTTTGGAGTATCTAAACCCGAAAGGAAAATAAAATACAAACGAGAGTCATCCTTACGCAGGGATACTCCGCCTTCTCGTGCCGTATTTGTTGAAAATCAATGGGCTGACAGTGTATTTAGTAAATTGACTGTAGAACAGAAAATCGGTCAACTGTTTATGATTGCGACGTATTCTGACCGAAACGAGACGTATTATCGGTACGTTGACCAACTCATTCAGAATTATCATATCGGTGGCCTTATCTTCTTTAAAGGCGGCCCTTCCCGTCAGGCTAAATTGACGAACCGATACCAAACAAAATCAACCGTGCCTTTAATGATTGGAATTGATGGCGAATGGGGTTTAGGAATGCGATTGGACAGCGTTGATGATTTTCCAAAACAAATGACGTTGGGAGCTATTCAGGACAATCGGTATGTGTATCGTATGGGATTGGAAATAGGGCGTCAATGCCAACGTTTGGGCATTACAGTCAACTTTGCCCCCGTGGCTGATATTAACTCGAATCCGCGAAATCCTGTTATCGGTTTACGGTCATTTGGAGAAGACCGTGACAACGTTACTGATAAAGCCGCTGCTTATATGAAAGGCTTGCAGCACCAACACGTCATTGCTACTGCCAAACATTTTCCGGGTCACGGAGATACCGATACCGACTCACATTATACGTTGCCTGTACTGTCTCACTCATCGGACCGTTTGACCGAAACCGATTTATATCCTTTCCGTAAACTCATTGCCGATAGCCTGACGGGTATCATTACGGGACATTTATACGTGCCTGTGTTAGATAACACTCCTTTACTGGCCTCTTCTCTTTCTGAAAAAGTAGTGACTGATTTGCTCAAAAAACAAATGGGGTTTCAGGGACTGGTTTTTACAGATGCGATGAATATGCAGGGAGTGAGCCGGGGACGTACGGCGGTGGAAGCCAATGTAAAAGCTCTTTTGGCAGGAAATGACATTTTATTGTATCCCGAAAGTGTGGCCGAATCCATTAAACGCATCAAAGACGGACTGTTAAAAGGCACTATTGCCCCCGAAGTGATTGATGAAAAGGTACGCAAGATTTTACGGGCTAAATATTGGTTAGGTTTAAATCGTCTTCAGCAGATTTTACCCTCAACCCTTAATGCGGACTTGCAAACTTCGACGTTTCGTGCCCTTACCCGCGATTTATGCGAACAGGCAGTTACGCTCGTACACAATGAAAATCACTTACTTCCCATTGCAGCCTTGGATACCTGTACCTTTGCTTCGATAGCCATTGGAGGCGGAGGAATTAATTTATTTCAGCAAACCCTCAGTCGATATGCTCCTTTCAAACATGTTGTCTATGCTGAAAAACCAACTACCAACGATGAAATAGAAAGTTTGTTGGCACAAACAGCCGGCGCTAAAGTAGTGATAGTGAGTCTGCATGATACACGTCGCAATTTCAACCGGCCTTTTACCATTACTCCCGCTACGATTGATTTGCTGAATCGTTTGCAACAGAAAGCAAGGGTAATTGTGAGCCTTTTCGGAACGCCTTATGCGCTCAAACAATTGCCAATTACGTCAGCCGTGATTTGCGCCTACGAAAACCTGCCTGATTTGGAAATCGCTGCCGCTCAGCAGATTTTTGGGGCATTGCCTTTCAAAGGTAAACTTCCAGTTTCGATTGAAGGAATGTATAATATAGGTACAGGATACGAGACAAAGGCATTGCATCGGCTGTTTTTGGGGTTGCCTGAGCAAGTGGGGATGAGTTCAGCAGGATTGAGCAAAATAGATACGCTTGTTGAGAGATCCATTCAGGCACACATCTTTCCGGGGTGTCAGGTGTTGGTGTCAAGAAAGGGGCGGGTCGTTTTTCAAAAAAATTACGGAACCTTAAGTTATGACAGTTATAATGAAAAAGTAACCAATGAAACACTCTATGACGTAGCTTCCGTTACAAAAGTAGCGGCTACTTTGCAGGCGGTCATGTACTTACAG
The DNA here is from genome assembly GCF_027484545.1 of Runella sp. Lineage (GTDB taxonomy): Bacteria > Bacteroidota > Bacteroidia > Cytophagales > Spirosomataceae > Runella. The sequence continues at coordinate 5,864 of NZ_JAIXST010000318.1, forward strand.
GAACAAAATGCGATTGACCTAAAACAAAAAGCGGCACACTATTTGCCTGAACTTATTGGAACCAATAAGGCCAATATTACTGTGGAAGACTTGTTACTGCACCGTTCGGGGTTAGTGGCTTTTTATCCCAAACTCTGGGAACGGACAAAAACAGGCGGCGGCGGACTGATGACCGAATATTACAGTTCACTCAAGGATAGTGTTTATTCCATGCAGATTGCGCCTAAATTGTTTTCTAAGTCTATGTTAAAAGACTCGGTGTGGAAATGGGTAGTACAATCGCCCATGAGAAAAGAAGTGAACGGAAAATATTCGTTTGTGTACAGTGATTTGGGAATTTTAATGGTCCAAAAAGTAATTGAACGCATTACCAATCAACCTTTGGATGAATTTTTAAGCCAAAATTTTTATGAGCCTTTGGGAATGATGGAGACGGGATTTAAACCATTGGAACGTTTTCCAGAAAGTCAGATTGCTCCGACTGAAAGCGATTTCTCGTATAGAAATCAATTGCTGAGAGGAACGGTTCATGACCAGATGGCGGCGGTATACGGCGGAGTAGCCGGTCATGCTGGATTGTTCAGTTGCGCGTATGATTTGGCAATTTTGATGCAAATGAACTTACAAAAAGGTCTTTACGGAGACCGACGTTATTTTCAGGAAGAAACCTTGCCTTTCTTTGCTAAAATGGCTGATAATGCAAATCACCGAGGCTTGGGCTGGGACAAAGCACCTGCCAATGGTGAAAGTAATTATGTAGCGGCTTCTGCTTCACCCCTATCATTTGGTCATTCGGGTTTTACGGGTACGATGGTGTGGGTGGATCCGAAAGAAGAATTGGTTTTTATATTTCTTTCCAACCGCGTTAATCCTAATGCGGAGAATACGGAAATCAACCGGAAAAAGATTCGGCGACGCTTGCACGAACTGGTTTATCAGGCGATTTTGAGTAACGAAAAATAAAAGACCCCCTATGAAAAGTACCAATTTTTCAATAAAGGGCTAATTTTAACCGTTTTTATAAAAATCAATGTTCAATTCGATTATGTTAAAAAAACTACTTTTTCTTAGCTGCGTTACTTTGCTGTTGTGTGGGGTGATTTCTGAAAGCGCAGCTCAAAGCATCAGTGCGGTACTGGTTACCAATACTTCGGGGGCGATTCCTGCCGGAGGTTATTGTGCCGGACAACAAATACGAGTCGCTTTTACAGCTACTGGTTTTTCAGGGACTCCTACTTTTTCAATACAATTTTCGGATGCCGCAGGTATTTTTCCTGCCAGTCCCAATGTAATCGGTACAGGGGCCGGAAGTCCTATAACGGCTACGTTGCCCGTGGGTGCCGTTGCCGCAGCAGGCTATAAAGTAAGAGTATCATCAGGAGCTACCGTTTCGGCAGCCAGCACTTCCTTTCAGATTAATCCTATTGCGACCGTTAACCCGGTAGCTAACATTACACCTTGTAGTGGAGCTGGGGTAGGAGGAATTTCATTTAGCAGCAGCAGTGCAGGAGCTTCTTTTACTTGGACAAGTTCAGCTAATGTAGGTTTTGGAACCTCCGGCTCCGGTAACATTCCGGGTTTTACAGCAACTAACGCTGGAACAACGGCAACGGTGACAGTCACCCCTTCGGTGAATGGATGTACGGGTATTCCTATCACTTTTACAGTAGCGGTTCAGTCAGTATCAAATGTCAATGCTATTTCAAATGTAAATCTTTGCAATGGATCGGGGGCTGCCAGTATCAATTTCAGCAGTCCGACTCCGGGTGCTTCTTTTACGTGGACAAGTACTGCCAACGTAGGTTTTGGAACTACGGGGTCGGGAAACATTCCCGGCTTTACTGCCGCTAACGGTTCTTCTTCAGCCGTAACCGCCACCGTGACGGTCACCCCTTCCGCAAATGGGTGTACGGGAACACCACGATCATTTTCTATAACCGTTTTTCCAACCAATACGACTGTAAATCCAGTAGCCAGTATCGCTTATTGCGACGATGCTTCGGTAGGGGCTATCAATTTTTCAAGTCCTACGGCGGGAGCTACCTTTGATTGGAGCAGCAACATAGATGTAGGTTTTGGTACGTCAGGTTCGGGGAATATTTCTTCTTTTGTGGCTAACAATAACGGATCTGCCAACGCAGTAGCAACCGTAACGGTGACTCCCAAAGCAGGAGGATGTCCTGGTATTCCAACTACCTTTACGGTTACTGTAAGACCGCGGGCTACAGTAAACGGCATTGGAAATGCTTCTTATTGCAACGGTGCTCCAGGTGCTGCCATTAACTTTTTAAGCCCTACGTCAGGGGCAACTTTTACTTGGTCAAGTAGTGCTAATGTAGGTTTCGGTACTTCAGGTACAGGTAATATTCCTGCTTTTACGGCGGCCAATGGAGGTTCTTCTGCACTGTCTGCTACGGTAACGGTCACTCCAAGCTTTGGAGGCTGTACCGGGACAAGCACTACTTTTACCGTCGTTGTTAACCCTTCCGCAACCGTTAATGTGATTTCCAACGCTTCTTTCTGCGGGGGAATTCCTGTAGCAGGAACCTCTTTCTCAAGCCCTTCGTCGGGTGCTTCATTCAATTGGACGAGTAGTGCAAACGTAGGTTTTGGTACCTCGGGTTCAGGAAATATCGGTGGATATACCACTATTAACTCAAGTACAACACAAATCGTGTCTACAGTAACTGTAACCCCTTCGGTAGGTGGTTGTGCAGGTACTTCACGAAGTTTTACCATAACGGTTAATCCAACCCCTACCGTTAGCGGTGTTTCCAATGCGGTTTATTGTAATACAAATCCGGGTGCTGCCATTGCGTTTTCAGGACCTGTGGCCGGAACTACCTTTAGTTGGACAGGTTCCATAAATGTTGGCTTTGGAGTGACAGGTTCGGGTACTATTGGAGCTTATACCGCTACCAATGCAGGTACAAATCCCTTGGTAACCTCTATATCGGTGACACCTACAACAGGTACCTGTACAGGTCCTGCTACCGGTTTGACTGTAACCGTCAATCCTACTCCGGTCGCAGCAGCCATTACAGATGCTGCTTTTTGTGGAAATGCAAGTGCCCCGGCCATTAATTTTTCCAGTGCTACGTCGGGTACTACTTTTGCCTGGACATCCTCTTCCAATGTAGGTTTTGGAACTTCGGGTTCAGGAACTATTGCGGCTTATACTACAGTGGACGGCGATGCCGCAACAGTAGGTACAGTTACTGTTATCCCTACGGCCAATACGTGCGTAGGGGCTTCAAAAACGTTTACCGTCACAGTAAATCCTTCTCCTAAAGTAAATGTAGTAGGGAATGTAGTGTTTTGTAATACAACTGCCGCACCCGCCATTGGTTTTTCAAGTCCAACTACGGGTACAACTTATACGTGGAGTGCTTCTTCTAACGTAGGTTTTGGAACTTCAGGCTCGGGGAATATCGCGGCTTATACAGCGACCAATGGAGGTTCCGGAATTGTAATCAGTACGATAAACGTAACGCCTAAAACCGCTGCCTGTACGGGGCCGGTACGTCCTTTTACGGTTACTGTCAATCCAACGCCTATTGTGACTCCTATTGGAAATATAACCTATTGCGGTGCTGCTACAGGCGCTCCCATTAATTTCAGCAGCCCTACATCAGGGACGACATATACTTGGGCAAGTACCCGTAACGTCGGATTTGGTACAAGTGGCAGCGGCAATATAGCCGCTTATACCGTAATTAACCCAATTACGACTGCATCAACGGCCTCCATAACCGTGAATCCTACTGCGAATTCCTGCGCAGGTCCGGCAAGTACATTTACGATTACGGTCAATCCAACCCCTTCGGCCAATGCAGTTTCTAACGTAACCCTGTGTGCAGGTGCTGCGGGTTCTCCAATAACATTCTCCAGCGATACACCCAATACCAACTTCAATTGGTCCACACCTACCAACGTAGGTTTTGGAATAACGGGTTCGGGAAATATCGGAGGCGGATTCAGTGCTTTGAACAACTCTCAAAATGTAGTAACAACCAACGTAAGTGTCATTCCGGCCACTGCTACCTGTACGGGCAGTGCGCGGGTATTTACATTTGTAGTGAACCCAACTCCTGGCAATCCCGGGGCACCAACTCCCATTGTTTACTGTGCTACGGCTGCTTCTCAGCCTTTAACAGCCAGTGGAAGTAATATTAAATGGTATACGGAAGCTACTAATGGCACAGGGTCAGGGGTAGCTCCTACTCCTTCCACCAACAATTCTACCGACAATTCTCTGACAACAAGTTATTACGTATCTCAAACGAATCAATACAGCTGCGAAAGTCAGCGCAGTCAGGTACAGGTGAACATCAAGCCGCTTCCTCCAACTGCATTAGTGACAAAACAGGAATATTTATTGTGTCAGTTTGATCCCGCATTGCAATTAGATGCTAAAGTGCAGGGTACGGGGCAGAGTTTATTGTGGTTTTTATCTAACAATTCAGAGACTACCCAAACTCCCACCATTACGACGGATACGGGATTTGAAGGCACCTTTGCGGTTTTGCAACTTAGAGATGGTTGCCGAGGCCCCCGTACTGAAATTAAAGTAAATGTAAGGACTACCTCGCCTCCAACCGTAAGCACTTTCCCATTAGTTATCTGCCAAAATGCAACTCCGCAACCTTTGTCAGCAACGGGCAGTAACTTGAAATGGTATAATACAAATAAAACAGGGGGAAAACCTCAAAATACCCCCAATATTCCTCCTACTCAGACTCCCGGTAATTATCAGTTTTATGTAACTCAAACCGGCACAAACGGATGTGAAAGTCCTCGGGCTGAGATTACGGTTACTATTCAGTCACTCCCAAGTGCTGAAGTAAGCGGTGGAGCCACGATTACACAGGGACAATCAGCACCGCTTTCTTTGATGTTTACTGGACAGGGACCATGGACGTATACGCTTTCAAACGGATTGACGCTGACAACGACCCAAAATCCTACGAATATTACAGTAAGTCCTTTGGAAACAACGGTTTATACGGTTACTAAAATTACCAACGGTTGTGGTGAAGGCAGTCCTGCTGGAAGTGCGACAATCAACGTACGCGTCGCTACCATTGACGTGGGAAATCCCAGCGTGACCAGTGTTTGTGCAGGAAAAACCTTTACAATGCCTTATTTTTCGTCTGATTTCTTCTCTTCTAACACGCAGTTTAGGGTTCAAATTTCAAAAACAAACGATGATGCAAGCTTCCAGACGATTACAACGGATGGCATCAGCAGTCCGCTCACGGCTACTGTTCCTACCGCGGCAACGGCCGGAAATTACTTTGTAAGAGTGGTTGGGGTAGCTTCTAATTTTACGGTAAAAGGAAAAGTAAGCCCAGTTCAAATTACTGTACGGGAATTGCCGACCGCTACTTTTTCTGGTCCAACGAGTATCTATGAAAATGAAAGTGCTAAGCTGGCGATTGCATTTACGGGCGAAATTCCTTGGAAAATCACGTATCGGGATAGTTTAGCTGTGAAAGATACTACGTTTGAAACATCGGCTACGCCCTATGGATTTACCGTCAGACCGGGCAAAACCAATACCTATCGTGTCGTATCAATCAGTAATGGTTGCGGTAATGGCCCTGCTACTTCCCGACTTGTGTTGGTGGTAAATCCAGTATTGAGTATTGCACCTGTCAACGGTACCGAATGGTTCAAAGTATATCCTATGCCGGTGCAGGCCCGTTGCACGATTGAAATCGAGGGTGGAATGAACAAGCCCGTATCGGTAATGATAAGTGATGGATTTGGACGAGTTATGTTGCGTCAGGAAACCTCTTCAAGCAAAGATGAATTGGATTTTAGTGCGTTAGCCCCGGGCGTTTATTACCTCAATGCCGAGCAAAATGGCCGGATAGCGCGTCGAAAAATCTTGAAAATACAGTAGAAATCAAAAGCAATAGAGTTTGTATTAACAAAACACAAAGCTGAATTTCTTTTGAATATGAAAATACGCATTGCTTTTCACACCGGCTGTCTGATTTTGGCAGCCGGTTTCATTTTTTCTTTACAAGCCCAAAATAGTGGCATGACGCAACTCGCCACGAGCGAAGGCGGCCCCTTTCAATTGGCAGGTGCTTGGAAGGGAGCGCAATCAGTAATGATGCATCCTGAAAAAAGCGGGTTTATCAAAACCACTCCCGTAACCGATAAAAACACGGGCAGCCTTGTTGGAACTTCGGGAGCAAAAGCTGTTACTAACCTTGGCGTGGGTGATGTAATCCTCAAGTTGGATTTTATGCTTTCGCCCGCGAGCAGTGCTACACTCAAACTTCCCGGTGGGTACGACATTCGACTCAACGATAGCTGGCAGGCCGTAAAATCAGATGCCAACCTCTGCGGAAGTATTGGGAATTTAACGCCCCTTCAAAATGCCTGTAAAGCGCCTGGGCTTTGGCAAAGTCTGACCATACAGTATAAAAAAGCCACCAAAAACAGTGCTGCTCAAATTGAGAAACTGACTCTAAACGGTGCCATAATTCAGGAAAATGCTTTTCTGAATGCCATCCCTACCCCCGAAACGTCCCTGTCTTTGGAAGTGAATTCCGGGACGGCGGCTTTTAGAAATGTATTTTATCAGCTTCTCAACGATACCCGCCCGCTTGCTCTTCGCAACCTGACTTATACCTTATATAAAGCCGGGAATGATAAGCCAAAGGAACTGTTGACGGAAAATATTCTAAAAAAAGATACAACTTCTGTTCTGACCCGCGAGTGGGGATTGGGCAACAACAGTTTCTATTTAGTCTATGAGGGGCAAATGGAAGTAGGACAGGAAGCAGATTATCTCCTTCAGTTAGCCTACATGGCCAATGCAGCTTTAGATATTGACGGAAAAACGCTGCTGCCTTACAGATGGAATGATTTTCTTCAAAATTATGTCCATGTAACGGTTCACCTGACCAAAGGAAGTCATCCATTCAAGTTGACCTATCACAAACTGACGTGGCGACGCCCGGCATTAGGAATATTTGTATCTACTCAAGGTGTACGCCCGTATCCATTACACATTCTTTCATCTGTTCCTGAACCTGACCCAATTCCAACCATTGAAGTGGAAGCCAACGGGAAAGCAGAATTAGTACGTTCGTTTATCCAACACGAAGGAGAAAAAAAGAAACGAACTCATTGCCTTTCGGTAGGCTCGCCCCAAGGTGCGAATTATACGTTAGACCTCAATCGCGGCTCGCTGCTCCAGTTTTGGAAAGGGCCATTTGCCGATGTGACCGAAATGTGGCATGATCGGGGTGAACCGCAAATTCTGCATCCAATGGGCGCGGCCAACACCACCAAAGGACAAGTGGATTGGGCAATTCTTGCCGATGCTAACTCTACCGTATGGCCGGACTCATTGACCAACCTTATTTATAAAGGCTACCGACTCAATACTGCCGGAATTCCAACCGTTACCTATCGTCATGGAGCTATTGATATTTCTGATGAAATTGCTCCCGCCAATGGAGGACTTACGCGCACCATCAGCGCAAACGTTCCCAATGGTTATGTGAGAGTTGTAAGCGAAAAGAGCATTTCTCAGGTAGAAAAAGGGCTTTATGAAGTAAACGGACAAAGCTACTACGTGCGTATTGATGCCAAAAGTAAGCCTGTACTACGCACTGTAAACAGCCAACAGGAATTGCTGTTGCCGCTCAACGGTACCGTTCAATATTCGTTGCTTTGGTAAGTTTTTTGGGTGTCGTAAACCATTTAGCACGAAATTTGCGTTCTACACACAAATCTAACTTTTAAAACATAACTCTCTAAATCAATGCAACGCTTCCTCTCTGCTTTCGCCTTGGCTGCCGTCATGTTGTCAGGTATTGCTGCTACTACGCCTAAAGCCAATACAGTTTCTGCCGCAGACACCGGTATTCAATTTGTAGAATTACCGTGGTCAAAAGCACTTCAAAAAGCTAAAAAAGAGAAAAAACTCATCTTTTTTGATGCTTATACAAGTTGGTGCGGACCTTGTAAAATGCTCCAAAAAACGGTATTCACCCGTAGTGACGTAGGAACGTATTTTAATGCCACTTTTATCAATATCAAAAAAGACATGGAAATTGGCGAAGGACCTCAATTGGCCAATATGTACCCCATCGAAGGGTATCCTACACTTTTCTTTATTAATGGAAATGGAAAAATAGTCACCAGTCATTTAGGAGCATTGGATGGTCCCGAGCTGGTTAAATTGGCGAAGATGGTAGCTTCAAAGAAATAATTTATAAGTATATTTCAACAGAAAAAGCCGTGAATCTCACGGCTTTTTCTGTTTTGTCAATTTAGAACTCTTCAGGTTTCTGTCGAGTATTGCGAATTGTGATAATTTCAATAGTTTCTTCCGATACGCGATAATACAAAACAGTATGTTTATTCATTACACACTCGCGTACATTGAATTGTTTTTGAGAAGCTTTGTAGAGATAAAGCATTGTGCTGATAAGTTTCATTTGCTCAGTTAACAATATCAAAAACTCTATTTTGGTACGCTCCGACCAATTTTTAGCCAAATAATCAGCGATTTGTTCTATGTCTCGGCGGGCGCGTTCTGAAAGTTCAACGGTTAATTCCATACTGTGTTTTCATAAAATCGAAGAAATCTGTTTTACGACCTTCATCTAAATCTTGCAGACCTTCTTGAATCGCAGCTTGGGTAGTAGTATCCAGATTGTCCCAAAAATCGGGAGTGCCTTCGGCTTCTCTTGATAACAATACAACATACGCCTGTAGAACGGCATCATCATTGATACGTTCTATAAGTGTATGAAGAGTTGATTTTAGTTGTGTTGTGTTCATCTTATATATTGATCCAATTGGAAAGTATAATTTAATAAGCTTTACTTCCTGTTGACTGATCAGTCAACAGGAAGTTGCTTTAATTTATGCCACTTCAATCTTCACTTTCAATAAAAACTCATCCATTTCGATTTCGGAAGCGGAGCCGTTCAAATCAGTTACCAAATCCAAGGCGATAGCCTGCACTTCCTGACAAATGTAGTTTTTGTTGGTAGCTACGGCATCGGCAAGTTCTTCATTGTTATTTTCCAGTGAAATTTTGATTTTGTCCGTTACTTCAAAACCGCTGTCTTTACGGAGGTTTTGGATACGATTAACGAAATCGCGGGCAATACCTTCCTGACGAAGCTCGTCCGTAATCGTTACATCAAGCGCTACGGTCAGACTTCCTGCACTTGCTACCAACCAGCCCGGAACATCTTCAGTTAGAATTTCGATTTCGGAATGCAAAATGTCGAATGTTGACTCTCCGATAGTCAGGGTTACCTGCCCAGTTTTTTCAATTTTACGAATTTGAGACTCGGTCATGGCAATGATGCTTTCACCAATGCTCTTCATGTTTTTGCCATACTTAGGCCCCAGTGCTTTGAAGTTCGGCTTTATTTTTTTCTTCAAAATACCGGAATCATCACTCACAAATTCAACGCTTTTCACGTTTACTTCATTCATAATGATAGGAGCAACGTGTTCAATTTGCTGACGGATTTTTTCGCTTAATACAGGAATCAAAACCTTCGTTAACGGTTGACGAACTTTTATTTTATGACCCTTGCGCAACGAGTGTACTAATGAGCAAATGTCCTGCGCTAATTGCATAGAGGCTTCTAAATCAGCATCTACCCATTCCGGTCCGTAGGTGTGCCAATCAGTAAAGTGCACTGATTCGTGTTTGAACGGCGTATTGTTTTCAATGGACTCTTCACGCACACTATCCGTGAGATTACGATACAGCCAATCGCCAAAGAAAGGGGCAATCGGTGACATCAACTGAGCTACTGCTGCCAAACAATGTTGAAGCGTTTCGTAAGCAGCCCGTTTGTCGTCGGTTAATTCTCCTTGCCAAAAACGCCGGCGATTCAGACGTACGTACCAATTGGATAAATTATCGCATACAAAATCCTGAATCAAGCGGCCTGCTTTGGTTGGATTGTAACCATCGTACTGCTCGCCTACTTCTTTGACCAATGTATACAGTTTTGAGATGATCCAGCGGTCCAACTCGGTCAAGTGCTCGCGCGGTACGCGATTGAACTGGTCGATTTTATAACCATCCAAATTGGCGTACAGGGCAAAGAAATTGTAGGTATTGAACAGCGTTCCGAAAAACTTCCGCTGTACTTCTGCAATACCGTCTATGTTAAATTTAAGGTTATCCCAAGGTTCGGCATTGGTAATCATGTACCAACGCGTGGCATCGGGGCCGTAGGTGTCAATGGTGATAAACGGATCCACCGCGTTGCCGAGGCGTTTCGACATTTTATTGCCGTTTTTATCCAAAACCAATCCGGTAGAAACAACATTTTTAAACGAAACCGAATCAAATAGCAAACCCGCAATGGCGTGAAGGGTAAAAAACCAACCGCGTGTTTGGTCCACACCTTCGGAAATAAAATCAGCCGGGAATAAAGTTTTAGATTCATTCTCAGCGGTTCCACCCATACTTTGGGGGTATTTATCTAAGTTTTCAAACGGAAAATGGAACTGCGCATATGGCATTGCTCCTGAGTCAAACCACACGTCGATGAGGTCCGTCTCGCGCATCATTACTTTCCTGCCTTCAGAAACCAAATAGACTTCATCTACGTAAGGACGGTGTAAATCAAACGATTCAGTGCCTTTGGATTGGAGGAAAGATTCATTTTTCGCGCTTTGCTCCGCACTCAAAGCGCCGCTTTCCAGCGCTTTTTGCAGTTCATTGGTTAGTTCTTCAACGGAGCCAATGCATTTTTCTGCTCCATCTTCACTTCGCCAAATCGGGAGTGGTGTGCCCCAATAGCGGCTGCGGCTGAGATTCCAATCTACCAAGTTTTCGAGCCAGTTGCCAAAACGTCCCGTTCCGGTACTTTCCGGGTTCCAGTTAATGGTTTTGTTGAGTTCTACCAATCTGTCTTTTTTCTTGGTGGTCGCAATGAACCAACTGTCAAGCGGATAGTACAAAATAGGTTTGTCGGTACGCCAGCAGTGCGGGTAGGTGTGTTCGTATTTTTCGACCTTGAACGCTCTGTTTTCTTCTTTCAGCTTGATGGCAATCAGTACGTCCGTAGGTTTGAAATCAACCTCGCTGCGTTCTTGGTCAGAATAGTATTCTTCTTTTACAAACCGTCCTCCAAATTCGCCTACTTCTTTTACAAACCGTCCCTGACGGTCAACGATAGGCACTTCTTTTCCGTTTTCGTCGCGCACCATGATAGATGGTACCCCGTTGGCTTTGGCAACCCGAAAGTCATCCGCTCCGAAAGTAGGAGATGTGTGTACTACGCCCGTACCGTCTTCCGTAGTGACAAAATCGCCTAAAATCACTCGAAAAGCCTTGTCTTCGTCCTGAAGGGGCTGAACATACGGTAGTAATTGTTCGTATTGAATTCCTTCCAGGTGTTTACCTTTCAAATCCATCAGAACTTTCCACGGAATTATCTTGTCGCCGTCGTTGTATTTTCCAAAGTCGGCGTCTTTGCCTTTTTCAGAAAAATACTTTCCCACCAAATCCTTTGCCAATACTACGTTGACGGATTGGTAGGTATATTGATTGAAGGTTTTAATTAATACATAATCAATGTCTTTACCAACGGTCAGGGCCGAGTTCGCTGGAAGCGTCCAAGGCGTAGTCGTCCATGCTAAGATGTATACTTCGTCGCTGTTGGCAGTATCAAACAAATAGGCTGCTTTTCCCGAAAATTTAACTTTAAACTGCGCTACAATGGTGGTATCTCTTACGTCTTTGTACGTGCCGGGCATGTTGAGCTCGTGCGAGCTTAGGCCTGTACCGGCTGCGGGCGAATACGGTTGAATCGTATATCCTTTGTACAAAAGTCCTTGGTCGTAAAGTTGCTTTAAAAGCCACCAAAGCGTTTCAATATAGTCGTTTTTGTACGTTACGTACGGGTCATCCATGTCCACCCAATACCCCATTTTCTCGGTCATGGTAAGCCATAGGTCCGTAAAACGCATCACCGCTTCGCGGCATTTTTTATTGTAATCTTCGATACTGATTTTGACACCGATATCATCTTTCTTAATGCCGAGCTCTTTCTCTACCTGCAACTCAATCGGCAGGCCGTGGGTATCCCAGCCGCCTTTGCGTTTTACCTGATATCCGCGTAAGGTTTTATACCGGCAAAAAAGGTCCTTGATCGTACGCGCCATTACGTGGTGAATACCGGGAGTTCCGTTGGCCGACGGAGGGCCTTCATAAAAAGTAAACGAAGGCGCACCTTCGCGCACTTCGACTGATTTTTCGAATATTTGGTTTTCTTTCCAAAACTCAAGGATGTCTTTGCCTACCTGAGCATAGTCCAATCCTTTGTACTCTTTGTAGTTCATCGGGCAATTTTTTTAATTAAAATTGCCGTTATCAGGTATCAGTTAACCGCAAAGAATGCGAATAAACCGATAACCGATAACGGCTTCAACTAAGAACTACAAAGTTAGGGATTTTTTGTCTTAATCTTTCTTTACCGTGCTTCCTCCTGAAACAGAAGAGCGCACTTCAGGCGTGCCGCGATAGCGCAAATCACTGGAACCGCTGGCATTCACTTTGAGCGTTTTACCAACCAATACGCGAGCATTACTTGCGCCCGACAAACCCAAATCAACGTTGTCAACGGGATAATCAAAGGCATCTAAGCGTGAGGCTCCCGATAAATCGCCACCCAAACTTAACCCCTGACCGTGTAAAGTAAGGTTAGAAGCGCCCGAAATATCAACGGTAACTCGGTCCCAATCACCATCCATGACTGATTTTGACGCCCCCGATAATTGAACATCCAAATTTCGAATTGTACCGAAACCGCTAATCGTGGAATTTGTCGCACCTGAAAAATCTACGCCTGTTAATACGGGCATGGTAATGTCTATATCCATGTCGTAGCGACGAATGCGCCAGTTACGATAACGGATGACCAATTTCCCCGAATTATTGACAAATACTTCCAAATCCTCAATATCGCGGCGGTCGCCCCGGACAAAAACGCTGAATTGACCCGATTGGCGTACTGTAATATCAAACGCGTTTCCCATCTCAAGTTGGTCAAAATCACGTACGCTAAAATTGCGTGAATCGCTGTTTAGGGGATCAAGGCGAGCATCGCCGTCAATAAAAACACAAGACTGAAAGAATCCAGATAAAAGGACGAAAACAAAAAGATACTGTAACTTTTTCATAGCTGATAGAATGATTTTAATTGACTGTTTTGAAGCTATGACAACAGACATTTACTTTCCCCCCATTCGAATCCCTATTTTTTTCTTTGATTGTAAAAAAATAGCCTGACTGAAGCCAATCGAAGGGCTGACTTGCTTTAAAACTCCCACAGTTAATCCAGAATAAAAAAGTAAATAAAATGTTTTCGTTCGGATGGGGGGAACTTCTCCGTGGGTTGTCATAGGAACAAATGGAGGTTTCAACCATCGTTTTCGACAACTCGTCACAAAAACAATTATTTCGTTGGTCGCAAAGTCGTACTTTTGCGATAAAACGAACGGGACTTAATTTCGTGCAATTGTCTGACAAACAACTACTTACGGCCATTGGGCAAGGAGACGAGCGTATTTTCGAACAGGTGTTTCGGAAATACTACGCCGGGCTGTGTACCTACGGGCGTAGTATTTTGCACGATGCCGACGAAGCGGAGGAGATTGTCCAAAATGTTTTTGTGAGTATTTGGGAAAAACGGGAAGAAATTGAAATCACGCAGTCGTTGAAGTCGTATCTGTACCGTGCGGTGCATAATCATTGCCTCAACCGGATAAAGCACCAAAAAGTACGCGACGAACACCAACAATATGCACTTTATTATCAGGAGGTCTCGTACGAATCAGTGAGTCAGACGGTCTATAAAAATGAATTGGAGCAACAACTTGCGAAAGCGATTGAGAAGTTGCCCGAGCAATGTCGAATCATTTTTAAATTGAGTCGTTTTGATGAACTTCGATATCAGGAGATTGCGGACCAATTGGGACTTTCGGTCAAAACCATCGAAAATCAAATTGGAAAGGCATTGAAGATTTTAAGAACAGAATTGGCTGACTATTTACCGATTTTAGTTTGGTTAGGACTAACCGATTATTTATGATTGACATTTACCAATGATTTCAAACACACATATTCCTGACGATTTGCTGGCGCGGTACGTGGCAGGTGAAACCACCGAAGACGAAACTCGCCAAGTGAAAGAATGGTTGGATCAATCGGCAAATCATGAGCAGGAATTGGTACGTTTTCAGCGAGTTTGGGAAACATACATTGCTCTTAAACCGCAGGCAGGAGTGGACGTTGATGCGGCGTGGAAAAAAGTAAGTAAAAGAGTTCACAGTCCACAGTCGGCAGCGGACAGCGTTCCACTTTATCACTCTAAGTCCAGCCACAAATCACAAATCACCATTCATACTTCTTTCAATTGGCGGGCCGCAGCAAGTGTTTTGATGATACTGGGTTTGGGGTGGTTAGGGTATCGGTTTTTACAACCCATTGAAAAACAGGAGTTAGCAAGTGTTATAAAAACTCAAAAAAATACCCTTGAACAAATGTTGCCGGATGGTACAAAGGTATTTTTAAATCAAAATTCTACCCTTACTTCCGCCGCTGATTTCAATGATGAAACCCGAACGGTAACGCTGACCGGAGAAGCCTATTTTGATGTAAAGCGCGATGAAACCCGACCCTTTATTATCAAAGCCAACGGCACAGAAGTGCGGGTTTTGGGTACTTCTTTCAACGTAAAAGCGTACGGTAAACGGGTAAGTGTGGCAGTGACAAGCGGGAAAGTGCAGTTTTCGACACCTAAAGCCAAAACCCTTTTAGTTAAAAATGAATCGGCGGCCGTTCAGGCGGATACGATTATGAAATTACCCGAACTGAATTTCAATGAATTAGCGTATCGAACTCGGGTTTTTGTTTTCGATAAAACGAATCTGGGAGATGTAGTAGCTTCCTTGCGAGACGGCTACCACGCAGATATTCAGCTGAGTAGCCGTCATCTGGCCAACTGCCGCCTCACGGCACGCTTTGAACGGGAAAGTTTGGACGCTACCCTGACCGTTATTGCCGAGACACTTAATCTCAAAGTCGTTCGACGAGGAAACTCCATTTTATTGGACGGAAGCGGATGTGAATAGCCGTGCCAATTCAAAATCAATCATTTATTGACTAAAACAGCCATGAAAATTTTTCTGAAGATTCTCTTATTTGTCAGTATCAGCACATTCTCGTTTGCCCAAAAAACGGTTCTGGACAAGCCAATTACTCTTAAATTGAGTAATGAACGTTTGGAAGAAGCATTAAAAATCATCGGTGACCGCAACGGCTTTAGCTTTTCTTACAATCCTGCTGATTTTGATTTGAGCCGTCGGGTAACACTGAACGCTGCCGGCAAGGCTGTGCGGCAAGTCTTGGACGAATTGTTCAGAGATTCAGCTACTTACAAAGAACGACGTAATCATATTATCCTTCAAAAAGTCGCTGAAAAACCCGAAGAGCCGAAAGATATTATTATTAATGGTTACGTTTTTGACCAAGAAACGGGAGAGCGAATTGCTCAGGTGAGTATATTTGAAAAACGAACTTTGGTCTCGGCCGTTACCAATCAAATGGGGTATTTTCGTATGCGGCTGCCCGCAGCTTTACCGAATCCTCGCTTGGAAGTACGAAAAGAACGGTATTTGGGAACAAGTGTGACCGTTAACAATCAGCAGGCCATGGATATTGGCCTCATTCACACCAAAATCGATGAAAAACCTTTACAAATACTTACTCAAACAAAGCCTTCTTCAGTTCCTGTCACCGATACTTTCAAAGTGCGGGTTCCTGCGCCCACTCCTGTTTTTGTAGCCTCTGCCGATACTTCTAACGTGCCGAGGCAAAAGCGTAAACTTAATTTAGAAAATGTGGAAAAAACGTTTGTTGATGCTTTTACCACAGCTCAGCAAGCCGTTCACATCCAAAACGTTAGAGATACTATCTATCGTCCGTTTCAAGTATCACTTTTGCCTTTTGTAGGCACCAATCACGTTTTGAGCGGAAACGTAATTAATGGTTTGTCTTTTAATATCATTGCCGGTTATTCCTTAGGCGTAAATGCCCTGGAAGTTGGCGGTTTTGCCAATCTTGTTCGTTGGGATGTACACGGAGCCCAAATTTCGGGTTTTGCCAATTTGGTAGGACGGAACGTATATGGTTTACAAGCGTCCGGTTTTGCCAATGGGGTTTTGAAAAATTTTGATGGAATGCAGGCATCAGGCTTTGCCAATCTGACGGCAGGGCATCACAGTGGTTTACAAATCGCAGGGTTTGCCAACCTGACGGGAGGCAGTTTTACGAATGGCTTTCAAACAGCGGGTTTTGCTAACGTGACATTGGGTAGTATGAAGAGTGGACAGATAAGCGGTTTTGCGAACCTGACATTAGGTAATGTGAGTGGTTGGCAAATAAGCGGTTTTGGAAATTTGGCGCTCAATAAGCTTCGAGGAATACAAATCAGTTCTTATTTTAATTATGCTACGGTTCATGAAAAGGGGCTGCAACTGGCTTTATTCAACTATGCCGATTCATCAGGCGCTTTGCCCATCGGTCTTTTCAGTTTTGTCAGAAGAAATGGCTATCGTCGCTACGAAATCAGTACCGACGAGCTTAACTACGCGAATGTAACGTTCAAAACAGGAATTCAGAAATTTTACAATATCCTTACCATAGGCAGTAATTTTGGTATGGCCGATAAACCACTCTATACGTTTGGGTATGGTGTTGGTACCGCTCTTAATCTGGGAAGAGGCTGGATGACGAATGTAGACCTTACTGCAAATAAAATAATGCAGGCCACCAATCGTTTCGATTCGTCCAATGGGATATTTTACCGCTTGAGTTTAGGACTCGAAAAGAAGATTACGCGTCATCTGGCATTGTTTGGAGCGGCTTCCCTGACGGGGCTTACGGCTCAGCCGGGTTATTTAAAATTAGACAACTCGCGACTGTATCAGCCCTTTCCAACAGCCACGCTTCGCAATGGTCTTGATTTTACCAATTGGGTAGGTTTTCAGGTAGGAATACGGATTTGTAACCGTTAACAATCATTAACCGAATAGTGGGTTACTCGCCAAAATACCCACGTCTCAATGACGTTAATGAGAAAAGGTCACAAATTTTAACCATCTTCTTAAGCTATGAAAACAGTACGTATCAGTTTGGCAATCGTTTTAATGGCAGTCGTAAGCATTGCTGCCAATGCACAGGTTTCAATAGGTGTACGCGGAGGCGCATCGCTGTCCAAAACTACCGGAACTGGTGGTTTTATTGAAAATTTCACGGGCAACCTTAACTACATCGTGAGTGGAAACGGTGGCGTATTTTTACAAATTCCAATTGCAGGAGGGCTTTCTTTTCGGCCAGAACTTGCCTACAAGCAAAGCGGCGCAGGGATCTCTTCCGATAATCTATTAAACTTGATAGGGGTTAATATTCCCTTGGGCGGTTCCATCAAACAGCGGTTGACTTACATTCAGGCTCCTTTGCTGTTCCAATACGATTTTGGCTACGAAGATAGCCCGGTAAAGCCGTACGTGATTTTAGGTCCCTCTTTCAATTATTTAGCTGACGGAAAAATAGTAAGCCGCGCTGATTTGATTCTGTTTCGTACCCAACCTACGCGCACAAGTATTGGCTTAGGAATGTTCAATCGTTTTGAAGTTGGCGGTGTTGGCGGAGCAGGATTAAGCTTTGAAGTGGGCAATGCAAAGTTATTTGTCGAAGGGCGTTACGAACGTGGGTTTACGCGGGTTTATGACACACCGGTAGTGCAGGTGCCCGTTTATAATCAAAGTTTCAGCGTACTGGCAGGGTTTTCAATACCGTTGGGAAGATAATCCATTTTATAAAACCTATCCTACCCTATATAAAAAAAGTGACCGAGTTTGACTCGGCCACTTTTTTTATGAAATTTAACAGGAGTTTATTGCTTATTCAAATTACTCGTTTTGCGACTGTAAAGGAAATAAACAATGATACCCAATGCACCCCATGCAAAGAAAGCAATGATGGTGTCTGTACGAAGATTAAACATCAGGTAAAGGTTGGTAAGAATTCCTAAAGTGGCAATGACTGGTAAAGCAGGGGCTCTGTAAGGGCGTTCAATATTAGGCTCGCGTACGCGTAGCAACCAAACCGCGCCACAAATCATAGCAAATGCCAAAAGAGTGCCTGAGCTGGTTAGTTCTGACACTTTGTCAATTGGAGTAAAAGCTGCTACGAGCGAAACCACAAAACCAACTAAGATAGTGCTTTTCCAAGGGGTTTTAAAGGTTGGGTGTATGGCAGCAAAGAAACTCTTTGGCAACAAACCATCTTTGGCCATTCCCAAAAAGATACGTGTTTGTGAATACATCATCACAAGCATAACGGAGGTTAGACCGGCCAAAGCAGCAATTGTAATAATATATACTGCCCACGTAATTCCGTTATCGGCAAAAGCCTGAGCTACCGGAGCTTTCAAGTCAAGTTTGTCGAACTTAACCATACCTGTTAATACCAAAGAGACCAAAATGTACAAAATCGTACAAATAATTAAAGAGGCAATAATCGCGAAAGGTACATCTTTGGTAGGGTTCTTCGCCTCACCTGCTGAAGTCGAAACGGCATCAAAACCAATATAAGCGAAGAAAATAATACTGGCGGCAGTTACAACTCCCTGTAATCCGTAATGGCCTTGGCCTGAGGCATCAATGACGCGTTCCGGAATGAAAGGTGTCCAGTTAGCAGTGTCTACATAAAATGCGCCAACGATAATTACAAAAATAACGGCAGTGGTCTTAATGGCTACAATAATATTATTGGCACCTGAAGCTTCTTTGATTCCTTTTATCAAAACGGAAGTAACTACCCACGCAATCAGGAAGGCAGGTAAATTGCAGGCAAATCCGCCCTCATATCCTTTCGCAGCGGCAGTAATGGGGTCGTTAACCAACCAAACAGGCAAGTGTACATTAAAAAGGTGTAAAAACTTCTCCAAATACCCCGACCAACTTACAGCTACTGTGGTAGCTCCCATCATGTATTCCAAAATAAGATTCCAGCCGATAAACCAGGCAAAAAATTCACCCACTGTACCATAAGAATAAGCATAAGCCGATCCTTCTACGGGTAAAATGGAGGCAAACTCGGCATAACAAAGGGCTGCAAACGTACAGCCAATGCCTGCAATGACAAATGAAAGTGCTAAAGCCGGGCCAGCAAATTGATTGGCCGCAATTCCCGTTAATACAAAAATCCCTCCGCCAATAACCGCGCCAATACCAAGCGAGGTGAGCTCCCACCTTCCCAACACCCGCTTGAGTTGGTTGTTTTTAACGTCTGCCGCATAGGCTGAAAGAGGTTTTTTACGCCAAATAGAGTTATCCATATAATTTGGGTTTTAGAGAATTAGGTTTGGTATGTAATTAAAATGCGGTTGAAAAATACGCCCTTATTGACTTGTAACCAAATAAATAAGACGAAAAGTTATTTTTAGACGAAATAAAGGGGGGTAGAGGAGAGGTGAGAATCAGGAACTTATTGGTGAAAATGCGTATTCAATATGATTTTTGTCAGTTCAACTGATGATGCCTTGCACCTATTTTGTCGAAATTTTGTTTTTTTACCATGCCGAAATTACTCGAAAACCGCGCTGATGTAGAATTGTTGGTCAATCAATTCTATCAAAAAATTCGTCAGGACTCGGAGCTGGGTCACATATTTGACGGGGTTGCCCATGTCAACTGGGAGGCTCATTTGCCCAAAATGTATGATTTTTGGGAAGGTATTTTGTTTGGTACGCTTAATTATACCGGCCGACCCATGCCGCCGCATTTTCAGTTAACCACAAAACATACTCTTACTCCTGCCCATTTTGACCGTTGGTTAGCCCTGTTTTTTGAGAATGTAGACGAACTTTTTGAGGGTGAAAAAGCAGCGGATGTGAAGTATCGGGCTTATAGTATTGCAACAATCATGAATAATCGCGTACAACAAATTAATGCACAATTACCGATTGAAAACTGATTTTGTAAGTAGTATAAAACTGTATTATTTTGGGTATTTTTTGCAACCATGAAGTTTTTTATTGTACTTTTAAGAGAATGTTAATATATAACTTATTGGTATTCATTGACTTGAATTGTATTTATTTTATATCTTTGTGACGCAAAACCGAATAACCAAAAAACACTATGGCAATTGCAAAACAACTATTGAAAAGCAAACCTGTTTGTAAAGTAACTTTTTTACTTTCAGCTGACGTGGTAGCAGATGCGAAAGAGGTCGCAGTATTGGGTGAGTTTAACGATTGGGCTTCAGAAGCCGCTACTAAATTGAAGAAACAAAAAGATGGTTCATACAAAGCTACTGTTGAATTGGAAACTGGAAAAGAATATGCTTTCCGTTATTTGATCGACGGTACTACTTGGGCCAACGACGAAGCTGCGGATAAGTATATCCCAAGCGGTGTGTCTTACGATGAGAACTCAGTAATCGTTCTGTAAGATTTAAAACTGTATTGTTAAACCCGTCAGATTGCGAAATCTGACGGGTTTTTATGTTTACTCTTCCGAGACCAAAATTATTGCCATTGTCAATCGGCTGATGCAGACTAATTTTCCGGCTTCGTTGGTGATCTTAATTTCCCAAACGTGCGTGGAGCGCCCGATATGAATGGGCGTAGCTTTGCCATACACCCAGCCGTTCTTTACACCGCGAATATGGTTGGCGTTAATGTCAAGCCCGACGGCCTGTTGTTTGGTAGGGTCGGGGAGGGTTAAGTAGGAGGCAAGGCTTCCGATGGTTTCGGCCAGCACGACCGAAGCACCTCCGTGTAAGAGCCCAAAAGGTTGGTGAGTACGGTGGTCAACGGGCATCCGGGCAATAATATAGTTGTCGCCTACCTCTATATATTCGATGCCGAGATGGTGGGCAATCGTATTTTTATCCAACTGTGCGATTTGTTCGAGTGCATTATTTTTGTTGAACATCGGGAAAAGGGGTATTTTTGTAGTTAGCGTCAAAAATAGGATATTTCCTCTGATTCCAGACGTATTTCAACATCCAAAATTACCCACAACTTGTCTTCTAAAATCATTTACCTCATTCGCCACGGTGAAACCGACTACAACCGCCGGGGCGTAGTACAGGGCAGCGGCATTGATGCCGAACTCAACGAACTTGGACATGCACAGGCGCAGGCATTTTACGAAGCCTATCAACACCTCGTTTTTGATAAAATCTACACGTCAAAGTTGATTCGGACGCATCAAAGTGTTCGCGGTTTTCTGGAAAAAGGGTATCCGCACGAAGCCTACGAAGGACTCAACGAAATCAGTTGGGGAGTTAGAGAAGGACGTACACCCAACAGTATGGACAATGACTATTACCGTTGGTTGGTGGAAAGTTGGCAGGGCGGACACACTGATTTGCAGGCGGAAGGCGGAGAAAGCCCGGAAGAGGTTCAGAAAAGACAATTGCCTGTCATTGAGTTAATTCTCTCACGTCCTGAAGAAAAAGTGGTACTCGTAGCGATGCATGGGCGGGCAATGCGCGTACTTTTAGCCACTATTTTCAATCGCTCCTTACACGAAATGGACGAGTACATACATACGAATCTGGGTCTGTATTTGCTGCATTATGATTACCTATCCAAGACTTTTTCGATTCAAAAACATAACGATATTGCCCATTTAGAACTTTTACCACCCATTAGTATACCCTGAACCGCCTACTGAAAAATGACCCGAGAACAACTTATTGAACAGATAAAGCGTAAGAAATCTTTCCTTTGTGTAGGGCTTGACCCTGATTTGAAAAAACTTCCTAAGCATATTCTGCGCGAACCCGATGCCATTTTTGAATTCAACAAGCGCATTATTGATGCTACTGCCCCCTATGCTGTTGCTTATAAACCCAATATTGCCTTTTACGAAGCCTTGGGGCCTCGGGGTTGGAACAGTTTGCAGCGTACCTTAGGATATATCCCAAAAGAATGTTTCACCATTGCCGATGCCAAACGCGGTGATATCGGTAATACTTCCTCGCTATACGCTCAGGCGTTTTTTGATAAAAGTTCATCCGGGATGTCATTTGACAGCATCACGGTGGCACCTTACATGGGACGCGACTCTGTAACTCCTTTTTTAGAATTTAAAGACAAATGGGTGATTCTTTTGGCGCTTACTTCCAACGAGGGAAGCGCTGATTTTCAGACAATAATGGCCAATCCCGGTCTTGTACACAGCGATGATAATGAGTTGGGACTGGCAAATAGTCAACTTGTATTTGACAGTGAAAATGAATTTTTGTTTGAACGGGTCATTAAGGTGTCGCAACAGTGGGCAGGCGCTGACCGCCTTATGTACGTAGTGGGCGCGACCAAAGCACCGATGTTGAAGCAAATCAGGAAGTTAGCTCCGGAGCATTTTCTCCTGATTCCGGGGGTTGGTGCTCAGGGAGGAAGTATGGAAGAGGTTTGTAAATACGGAATGAACAAAGACTGCGGATTGCTCGTCAATGCCGCACGGAGCATCATTTATGCTTCGTCAGGAATCGACTTTGCTCAAAAAGCTGCTGCAGAAGCAAAATCTATGCAACAGGAAATGGAAAAGCATCTAATAGAATTTGGGGTGATAACAAAATAGATGTAGTTACAATTTCAACTTTTTAAACAACCCTTCTTTCTCCACTTCTACCACCTCGGCAGGTTGCATAGCCCCCAATTTCACGTCTTCAATGGCCCAGCGCACTAAGCGTAACGTTGGGAATCCCACAACAGCCGTCATGCGGCGGACCTGGCGGTTTTTTCCTTCGTGCAGCGTAAGTGAAATCCAGCTTGTAGGGATATTTTGCCGAAATCGGATGGGTGGATTGCGTTCTGGTAGCAAAGGTTCATTTACCAATACCTGTACTTTAGCAGGCAAGGTTGTGTGCGGTTTTCCATCTATTGAAATCGTGACACCTGTTTGAAGCTTTTGAACTGCTTCGGTTGAAATTTGCCCTTCTACCTTTACAAAATAGGTTCGTTGGTGTTTGAATTTCGGATTGAGAAGTCGATTATTCAAAAACGAATCATTGGTCAATAAAAGCAGTCCTTCACTGTCCGCATCCAACCGCCCTACCGGATAAATATCTTTAGGGAATTGAAATGGCAAATTGGCTAATGTCGGCTTGTCGCCTTCTCTCGAAAACTGCGACATCATACCGAAAGGCTTGTAAATAAGGAAATAACGGGTTGTCACTCAGAAAAGTAGTATAAAGGCGCTGAAATAAAGAAAATCACTTTTATTTCAGCGCCTGAAAATCAGAATCAAATCTTTTCAATAATCATCGCCGAAGCACCGCCGCCGCCGTTACAGATAGCCGCAAGGCCATATTTGCCGCCTTTTTGGGCTAAGACATTTTGAAGTGTTACTACGATACGGGCACCAGAACAGCCCAACGGATGGCCTAATGAAACGGCTCCGCCAAACACATTGGTTTGTTCGTGAGAAATTCCCATTTCTTTCATAAAAGCCATCACTACGACCGAAAAAGCCTCATTTACTTCAAAATAATCAATATCCCTGATGCTTAAGCCTGCTTTTTTGAGAGCTTTGGGGGCTGCGATAGTTGGGGCGGTCGTAAACCATTCGGGTTCATGCTCGGCATCGGCAAAAGAAACAACGCGAGCCAAAGGTGTGATTCCCAATTCTTTTACTTTGCGTTCGCTCATTAAAATCGTGGCAGCTGCACCGTCGTTGATAGTGGAAGCATTTGCCGCGGTCACGGTTCCGTCTTTCGTAAATACCGCCCGAAGTGTGGGGATTTTATCGAATTTTACGTTTTTGTATTCTTCGTCGCGTGCTACAATGATAGGGTCGCCTTTTTTTGTAGGGACTTCCACCGGCACGACTTCATGGTCGAAATAGCCGGCTTCCCAAGCGGCAGCACTGCGCTGATAAGAAGCAATGGCAAAAGCGTCTTGTTCCGCTCGGGTAAAACCATATTTGTTGGCCGTAGCGTCGGCACAGACGCCCATCGCCATATCGCCGTATACATCCGTGAGGCCGTCTTTAGCGAGGCCATCTATCAATGTACCATTGCCATAACCATAACCGCCAAAACGGGCTTTATCCAGATAAAACGGAATTTGTGACATATTTTCCATGCCGCCTGCTACTACGATGTCAGCATCTCCGAGCAGAATATCCTGCGTAGCCATCATCATGGCTTTCATTCCCGAAGCACATACTTTATTGACGGTAGTACAAGTCGCGTTTTTACTTAATCCACTAAAAATAGCAGCTTGGCGAGCAGGAGCCTGACCTACATTGGCCGAAACCACATTGCCCATGTAAACCGCCTGCACAAGATTGGGATCAATTTGAATTTTGGAAATAGCACCTCGAATGGCCGCTGCACCTAATTGCGTAGCCGATACGTCGGCCAAAGAACCGCCAAAACTGCCAAGAGGGGTCCGTACGGCTGAAACTATATACACAGATTGCATTTTGCTGATGAAAGAAAATGGTTAAAAAATCACGAACCAAAGGTAAAGGTTTTTCGGTTTAGTCAATATGACTCGGACTTATTACTGGCTTGGTGCTTCGTTGGTTTTGTTTTCTGCTTTCTGTTTTGCCCTGAAAGGTATTTTTATCAAACTCGCTTTCCACTACCACATAGATGCCATTTCGTTGTTGACGCTTCGCTTGGGGATTGCCCTGCCCATTTATCTTTTATTCGCTGTTCGATTGTCGGTACGTGATCAAAGCAATAACAAAAAGCTGACGCTGCGTCAATGGTTTTGGTTAGGAACGTTAGGAATTACGGGGTATTATATTGCCAGTTTTTTGAATTTTGAAGCGTTTAATTATATCTCCGCGGGTTTAGAACGGATTTTGCTTTTTACGTATCCCACTTTCGTTTTAATTATCAATGCGGTATTCCGAAAAAAGAAGGTGACCAGCCTGCAATTTCTGGCTTTGGGACTGACTTATTCAGGAATCATTCTGGCATTTTTGGAAAATATAGATTCTGCGCAGCAAAAAGACCTTTGGACAGGAACGTTTTGGGTGATTTTGAGCGGAATTGCGTATTCACTTTTTTTAGTGGGAAGTGATAAGGTCATTCCGCAGGTAGGGGCAGAAAAATTTACCATTTATGCCATGATTGCTGCCACTGTTCCTACCGTTTTACATTGCCTCGCAGTGAATCACCTGCAAATTTGGCACTATCCCGCCGAAGTATATTGGATTGGGCTGACCATGGCTATTCTGGTGACGGTACTGCCTACTTTTGCCATTACTGAAGGCATCAAACGGGTGGGGTCGAGCAATGCGTCCATTATTGCGAGCATTGGGCCTATTTTTACTATTTTTCTGGCTACTTCTATTCTTGACGAAGTGATTTCGTGGGTACAGATTTTGGGCACTTTGTTAGTGCTGTTAGGGGTGTTTCTGATTGGCTGGAAAGGAAATAAGTGAAAATAACAAATGCCTTTTTTGGGATGCTCCGTCTGTCAATGCCGTTTCTTCTTCAATTGCAGATAATCCAAAAAGTAAATGACTTTGAGGAAAATGTTATTGTTTTGGACGGATTGGAGCGTGTTTTGGAATGTGGAGAACGGAGTACGGATTTTTTCTCCGAATTCCATTCCCCGTTTTTATATTCTCCAAATTTTACTCCGATTTCAATGAAGTTACCGGATTCATCAAGGCTGCTTTGATGGCTTGAAACCTGACCGTCAACAATGAAATTCCAATAGCCGAAACGCCCGCCACGGCAAAAATCCACCATTCGATACCGATACGGTATTCAAAATCCTGCAGCCAGTGATTCAGTCCGTAGTGAGCCAATGGAAACGCAATGCCATTGGCGATCAACACCAGCTTGATAAAATCTTTGGACAGCAAACTGGTGATATTTGCAATAGACGCACCCATCACTTTTCGGATGCCGATTTCTTTGATGCGTTGCTCGGCCGTGAAAGTGGCCAACCCAAATAAACCCAAACAGGCAATCAAAATCGCAAGGATGGAAAAGCTTAAAAGCAGTTGTCCAGTCCGTTGCTCAATGGTGTATTGGCGTTCCAAATCTTGGTTTACAAATCCATAACTGAACGGCTGATTGCGTTCAAATTTTTTATAAAGTCGGGCAATGTCAGCCAACGCTCGTTGTGTTTGGTCGGGGCGTGTTTTGACCAGCAGGTTGAAATATCTCTCTTTAGGACGAAAGCGCACAATGAAAGGCTCGATCTTAACATTCATCGGACGGAAATGAAAATCGCTAACTACCCCTACAATGGCTCCGTCCAAGCCCCAAAAATTCACTTTTTTGCCAAGCGCCTGTTGAGGTGTCCAACCCATGCGGCGGGCGGCGGTTTCGTTGAGAAGATAGGTGCCGTACTTGTTACTTGTGTCGCTTGCAATGGCGGTAGAGAAGTTACGTCCCGCGGCCAATGTCATACCAGTTGTTTTCAGGAAATCCGCATCAACGTTCATTTGGGTGATTAAAAATTCATTTTTTGGGGTCTTTCCGGTCCATTCGATATACGAAGTGTTTTGCATATTGACCAACGTACTTGTAGTAGCTGAAACCGATGCAATACTGCTCCTTTTTGTCAGTAACTCTTTCAGTGTCATGGCTTTTTGGCTCACATCGCCTTTGAGACGGACATATAGTAACTGCTCTTTATCAAACCCTAAGTTTTTGTTTTGCATGAATTGTAATTGTTGGTACAACCCCACTGTGCCGATGATTAAAACGATTGACATCACAAACTGCGTCACGACCAGTGTTTTCCGAAAACCCGCGCCTGATTTCTTATCGAAAATGCCTTTCAGTACGCTGACCGGACGGAAAGAGGAAAGATAAAAGGCGGGATAAAGGCCGGTCAAAAAGCTGACAAGCAGTAAAATACCAAACATAGCTATCCAAAAAACCGGTTGTTGAAAAGGTACCGCCATTACCTTACCCGACAACTCATTGAAAAAAGGCATCAGCAGGTTAAGCAGGAGTAACCCAACTCCCAAGGCCAAACTGGTCATCAACAGCGACTCGCCCCAAAACTGCGCAATCAGGCTGGAGCGTAATGCGCCCACGCTTTTGCGAACCCCCACTTCACGTGCCCGTTGCGTAGCCCGTGCGGTGGATAAATTGATGAAATTGAATAGGGCAATGAGCAGCACAATCAACCCGACGATAACGAAAATTCGGACGTAGCGAATGTTTCCGTGGTTGCCCCAATCGGTGCCGAAATCGAAGTCGGAATACAAATGAATGTCATGCAAAGGTTGCAGCAAAAGCGGAGTTTCATTGCCTTTGTCGTATTTTTTCAGTTGCCCAGCCAACTTCTGGCTGAAAGCGGCTACGTTGGCATCCGGCCTGATTTTGAGGTAAGTATGGTAATTGTTGCTCCCCCAATTGTAACTCCATTTATCATTCAATTCAAAGTATTTAAAAGGCAACAACACATCAAACTGAAGGTGCGAACGCGCCGGACTGTTTTCAACAATGCCCGTCAAACGAACCGGGAGTTCCTGATTGTAATGAATGGTTTTTCCCAGAACGGATTGAGTTCGCCAGTCTTTTCCAAAAAAACGCTCGGCCACGGCTTCACTGATCACAATTTCGTCGGGCGCCGATAAAACCGTTTGCGGATTTCCTTTCAAAAGTTTAAACCCAAAAAAGGACAAAAAAGAAGCATCAACCACCCGCATAGCTTCGGGTTCAACTGCTGTTTGTTGGTACTGAAGCAATCCGGACCACGCGCCGACGCGGGTCGTCTCGGTGATTTCAGGAAAATCATTTTTAAGCGCGGGAGCCAGCGGGCCAGGCGTTACGGCAATGTCGTAAAGCCCGGTGGCCTGTTTTTGCCTTTCCGTCAGCCGATACACCTGCTCAAATTGCGGCACGGCGCGGTCGTATTGGTATTCATCCCACACGTACAGCCCGATGGCCAGACAGCAAACCAGTCCGACGGCCAGTCCGGTGATGTTGATGAGCGAGAAGGTGCGGTTTTTCAACAGGTTCCGAACCGCGATTTTAAAATAGTTCTGTAACATATCAGGGTTGTATGAATTGGTTTTAGGATATTTTTGAGGGAGTCGTTTGATGTAACGCATCTTCATAAATCCCAACACTTCTCGCCAGTAAAACCACTGCGCCTCCCGTAGGCCGAGGCGCTTGACTTGGAAAGCAAACTCTTCGTGGAGGTCGCCTTGAATGTCTTCCAACAAATGGGGAGCGCAAAACCATTTGAGTAGCTTATCGGCTAATATGGGCGGTTGAGTTTTCATGCGTAAAGGCTGGATTAAACAGATAATTTCAAGGGATGTGTTAACCGACTCCAAAAACTGACCCGCACTTCCTGAATTTCCTGCAACGTGCGATGACCGTAGGCTGTAACTGAAAACAGGCGTTTACGTCGGCCTCCGCGTTCGTTGGTAGGTTCGCCCATCTCTGATCGAACCATTCCTTTCTCTTCCAGACGTTGCAAGGCCGAATGCACTTGATTCAGACGCACGCTACGACCCGTCTGTTCAACGATTTCGTGCATCAGCACCACGCCGTAAGCTTGGCCATCCAGCACGGCAACGGTCAGCAAAACGATTTCTTCAAATTCTCCCAGATACGTCCGTTTCATCGGTTTGTATTATTTCTATTTTTGCTGAGCAAATAGTTTGCCATTGAAGTTTTTGGTTGTTAAGCAATTGATTTTTAGGTTTTTGTGAAAAAGAACAAGTTGTGTTGATTGTCCGATTATGGACAACTTTGTACGCTTTAGGACAGCAGGACAAACCTTCTTTTCTTTGCGTCCATTGCGAATCCTTAGCGTTCTTTGCGGTTAAAGACATTTCTCAAAGGGTAAAGCTGCTTATGTTCTCCCTTTTATTAGAAACAAATCATTGATTCTATGAAACACATTACTAAATACCTCCTGTGCGGACTCCTGCTGACATTGGGGGCTTTTTCAGTACAGGCACAGAAAACACCCGAAGACAAAGCCGGCTGGAAACTCGGCTCTCAATCTTACTCGTTTCGCTTATTTACCTTTGCCGAAGCTATCCGCAAAATTGACAGCTGCGGCCTCAAATACGTAGAATCCTTCCCCGGCCAAACCATCGGCGGCGGAATTGAAGGAAAAATGGATTTTACCATGGACGCTGCTACGCGTGCGGCGGTGAAGAAATTAGTAAAAGACAAAGGGTTAACGATTGTAGCGTATGGCGTAGTCAACGCTAAAACCGATGCCGAATGGGCAACTTTGTTTGAGTTTGCCAAAGACATGGGTGTTTTGAACATCAATACTGAGCCTTCGCCGGCACAAATGCCGATGGTGCGGAAATTGGCCGATCAATACAAGATCAACGTCGCGCTGCACAACCACCCCAAGCCTTCGCGTTACTGGCATCCGGATACCGTGTTGGCGGCGATTGGCGGCAGCAAATACGTAGGTTCCTGCTCCGACATTGGCCACTGGGTACGCTCCGGTCTTGACCCCGTGGAATGTCTTAAAAAACTGAACGGACACGTGTTGGGAATGCACTTTAAAGACGTAAAAAAAGACACACCCGAAGGTCGCTACCATGATGTAGTGTGGGGCACCGGTGATTGCAAAGTAGCAGAGGTCATTGCAGAAATGAAACGCCAAAACTTCAAAGGCCCTATCTCAGTCGAATACGAGTACCACTGGGAAAACAACGGCCCTGAAATCGCCGAAAGCGTGAAGAATTTCCGCGAAATCTATAGCCGGACGAAAGCACAGTAACGAGCAATCGCTCGCGTCTCGCGAGTGACAACTATTATTAGGCTTCCAGTCTTAACAAATGCACCGAAAGGCTGGAAGCCTTTTGATAAATATCACTCGCGAGACACGAGCGATTGCTTTAGGACTTTCCAAGTTTGTAATAGTATTGATTATCATGGGATTAATCCTAAAACTTGGGAAGTCTTATTTTGCTCTAAAACTTAAGGTTGCGATGGAAATAAACAGTTGAATATCCGTATTGGTTGTTTTGGGAGGGTCAGCCAGAACGCCTGTTATTTTGGCTTCGGCCACATTGTTTAAATTGATGGTACGACCTATGGAATCTAAACTGCCAAAATATTTTTTTGCCAACGACTGCGTAATTACCGCCGTGTTGGGCTCTTGAAGTTCGGTTTTGGGGTTTCCGGCAAGCCAGTTATAATTCAAAATGTCAAACAATTCTCCTTCAACAAGGGTTGTGGTATTGAGTTCTAAAAAACGCGCTGCTTCCGATTTATTAGGGAGCTGAACACTGACCGTCAACTCACGGTTCATTTTCAAGTACGCCGTCTGCTCTATTTGCGAATAGTCAGTTCGAAAGGCTTGTGCCATGGGCAAGGGGGCTTCCGGATAATATTCCACAGAGCCATCTTCCAAATGCAAATCAGTAACGACGCGGTAGATACGGGCAAATTTGCGATGATGTCGGTCGGTACTCAAGTGGTAACTTATGAACAAAAAGATAAGCAATTCACTCGCCATTCCGACTGACAAACCAATGATATTCAGCGCGGTATACACCCGCTTGGCGCGGAGATTTCGCAGGGCGATTTTAAGGTAGTTCTTTAACATTTCCGGAAGCTATAACGGATTATAGCTACAAGGTACAGAAGAATGAAAAGCGTTTGCCGTTAAAAAATGTTAAAGCAGTCAAGAGACAAATAAGCAAGTTTACAAAAGGCAAATGTGCAAGAAGCAATGTTGTTTACCAATTTGCTTCTTGCGCTTCACTTATTCACTCAGTCTGCCAACTTTTCACCGGATTGATCAGCGCGACTTTCATCACCTGATAGATTACCGTCAGGGTAACCACTTACACTTCGTTTATTCCGTTTTCAAACTTTCTACTGGGTTTCGTTTGGCAATTTTATAGGTTTGCGGAACAATTGTGATTAAGCCAAGAAACAATAAAATAAGCGAGCCAAGTACCAGTGTTCCGATGGAGAGATCGGCTCGGACCACCATAAAATTTAACCAAAGGTTATTCGCTAAATAGGCCGAAGGAGCCGCAATCAAAACAGCAATTGCGAGCATGATTAGGAACTCCTTCGCCAGTTGATAATTTAAACTCCATTCGCTTGCGCCAAGTACTTTTCTTACGCCAATTTCTTTGGTTCGACGTTCGGTAGTATAAATCGCCATTCCTAATAATCCTAAACAAGCGATTGTAATGGCTAAAAATGCAAGAAGACTTATGACGGACACTAAATCAAAAATTCCCTGATTGGTATTGGTCAAGGTATCTTCATAAAATTCGTACTGTATGGGGTGGATAGGGTCAATTGTTTTCCAGGTATCAGTCAGCTCTTTGAGTACAGCATTGGTATTTCCCCCTTCAAATTTTACAGTAATATATTTCAGTTCTTCAGGATTTGAGCGTAAAACAATGGGCCCCGTAGGTCTGCCAGCAAAAAGCAGGTAAAAGGTAATATCTTTGAAAACTCCAGCCACCTGTACCGATTGTCCATTCAATTCATACGTTTGCCCAAGGATTTCGCTTGGGTTTTTGAAACCGAAATTTCGGGTAGCTTCTTCGTTGACCAGTATTAAATCAGATTTGCCCGTTGTGTTGGGTTTTATGTTTTCACCATACAACAGTTTAATATCCAGGGTTTTAATAAAGTTGTCGTCAGTGGTGAGGCTAATGGCATTGAATGTTTTTTCTTTTCCGGGTATTTTCAATTCGAGGTTATCATTTCGGCCGGTAGCAGGCAGATACGCACATTCCGATAGTTGTTTGATTCCTTTTACATCTTTCAATCTGTTTTTAACTAACTGAAAATCATTGCTTTGTAAATTAATGTTGATGATGTTTTTGGGATTGAATCCATAATCAAACTGCCTGTAATGTTTGAATTGGTCATAGATCACAATGGAAGTAATAATGAAAATCAGTGATATTGTAAACTGGCTTACGGTCAATACACTGCGAAGACTCCATTTTTTGCCAGAACTCAAACTCCATTTTTTCATGGTAGCCATTGGGCTGGTTTTTGACAATCGGAGGGCGGGAAAAATCCCGGAGATAAAACTGATGAGCAAGCTGAAACCAACGAAAGCCAAATAAACATAGAGGTTGTATTTCAAATCAAAATTCAGGTATTTATTGATCCAAAGATTCAAAAAAGCAGTTTTGAGAAACAGTAAAAAGAAATTGGCCAGTACCAATGAAAATAAAACGGTGATGGAAGTCTCGCTCAAAAATTGGAGTACTAAATCCTTGCTTTATGCACCAATAACCTTTCGTAAACCGATCTCACCCGAGCGGGTAATTGAGCGGGCAATCGATAAACTCGTGTAGTTTAAGCAGGCGGCAAACATGATAACCAGCACCAAGCCGCCAAGTATGTAATAAACAAACAGTGGCAACGAGTTGGTAGGGGTATTGTTCACGACCGGACCGGGGTTGAGCTTGGTCAATGACTGAAAGGCCAATTTTGATTTTTGTATGGCCGGGTATTTACTTAGTTTTAAATTTTCAGAAACCTGAGCAAGGGCATCGTTAAGATTCTTTTCGTTGGCAGTTTTGCTTAAAAGTACATACGTATAGGCCTGATGGTCGGTTGTCCAATCTTCGGCGAGGTCTTCTATTTTATTTTCTTTATACAAGTGCTCCAGTGTAGAGGCAGAAACGATGGCGTCAAAACTAAGATGTGACTTGTAGTCATGGTCGGCAAAAACCCCGGTAACGGTAAATAAGCCCCAATCGACGGGTGAATGGCTTTCTTCACTCCAAGTTTCCAGACCTCTTTGTGAAAAATGAATTGTTTTGCCAATGGGGTCCCGTTTGCCGAATAATTTCTTCGCCACTTTATGGGTAATCACTAAGCTATTGGGTTTTTCAAGGGCAGTGGCTTGATTGCCCGCTTCAAGCTCGTAACTGAAGATTTTGAAAAAAGAGGAGGTGGTAAAAAAGCCTCTCATTTCAGAATAATTGAGGTTATGGACGGCATCTCCCCCAAAACCGCGTCTCAGAAGCGCAACTTCTTCAATGAAAGGATATGCCTTCA
This sequence comes from Runella sp., assembly GCF_027484545.1. Classification (GTDB taxonomy): domain Bacteria; phylum Bacteroidota; class Bacteroidia; order Cytophagales; family Spirosomataceae; genus Runella. The sequence goes on from NZ_JAIXST010000318.1 coordinate 38,916, forward strand.
ATTTACCCGCCACGGGGAAGGGAATCGTCGCTCTTAAATTGCCGTTGCTCATAGAGTTGGTATTGATACGATACACTCTTTCTTTATTCTTATGAAACTGATCATAAGAAAGCTGATCGGCGTACATGAGTATCATCAGCATACAAACCGACATTGCAACTGCCAGTCCGAATATATTGATCAACGAAAACGCCTTATACTTGATAAGGTTTCTAAAACCGATTTTAAAATAGTTGCGTATCATGGTTGAATTCAATAAATAGATTGTTGGATATTTCGTTGGTTTCCGTTTAAAGTTAGAAATGCGGATGTAGGCCAGCACATCGCGCCAATAGCGTTGTCGAGCTTTAGTTGTACCCAACCGCTTGGCTCGCAAAGCATAGCGTTCGTATAAATCACCCAACACTTCTTCGCGGAGGTGGGGAGCAATGAGCCAGTTGAGTAGCTTATCAATCCATGTGGGAGGAATTGATTTTTTTGATTCATTATAGATCGTGAATTCAATTTTGAAATGCAATTTTTTGTTTTTGAATAAACTCAATGGGGGATAAGAACTTGAGTGCTTTTCTGGGCCTGTTGTTTAGTTTATTTTGAATGTTTTCAA
>NZ_JAIXST010000310.1 GCF_027484545.1 Runella sp.
ACCCTCTCATTTTCTAAAAAATTAGAAAATCACATTGGGGCTATCAAATTCTATTTATGCTACCATAATTTGAATCATGCAATGGGGCTCTCAGCACCATAATTGAAGCACTACCAAAAAAAGCAACTTTTGGTATAATATTTTGTCTGTCAACCAATACTGAGACAATTCCTATCACTTCAGTGACGTATTTTCGTGCCCCGCCTCCGCCTGCCGGACCATTGGTATAAAGTGCTTCTACTTCCTCACCAATCAACGCCGCTTTTGCGGCTGTTGGCGCATTGGCAGCTACCCACAGGCGCACTTCATAGGGTTCAATGGTATGGTGAAAATCGGTTCGATGAATAGACGAAACGCCTACATAATCTATTCGCAAATCAGAAAAATCTCCTTTACACCGTTTTTCAATAATTTCACCTGCCAACCAGGCTCTTGCCAATGCATTACAACCTGCATAAGAGATTTCTCCTTCGCCCAAAAATCCTGCCTGATACCCCACACTTACTTTAAGTGTTGGAGGTTTTTCTTTTCCCGTTCCACCCCAAACTTTCACTTGATTCTCCCCCACTTGTTCCAAATGCACGGTTGTAAAATCAGCTGAAACATCGGGCGTAAGGTAACTGTACGGATTGACGACCTCGTACAACAATTGCTCTTTTGCCGTTGCCAAGTTAACCTCTCCGCCCGTTCCTTCCACCTTACTGATAATGGCTGAACCATCCACAAAAATATCAGCAAACGGATGTCCTAACGTATCCAAATCAGGCACGGGCTTTTTAACAGGGTCTGCGAAATAACCTCCCGTCACTTGCCCGGCACATTCCAGCAAATGCCCGACGACCGTACCTTTTGCCATTAAATCATAGTCATCTACAGGCCAACCAAACTCATGAATCATAGGAGCTAAAAACAGCGAAGGATCCGCCACTCGTCCCGTAATAATAATATCAGCGTTTGATTTCAGGGCATCCAAAATCCCTTCGACACCTAAATAAGCATTGGCCGAAATTGATTTTCGATTGCCGATTGCCGATTTACAATTAAATCATACGCAAATGATTCATTACCAAATACCGCAAAATCGTCATTCGAAAATCGAAAATCGTCAATCAGTGAGTCGCCCGTAACAGCTGCCACTTTTACTTTTAGGCCCTGTTTTTGAGCAATTTCAATTATTTTTTCCGCTGCAGCGATGGGGTTCGCCGCTCCCATATTGGTAATAAGTCGCACTTTATTTTTAATCAAAATTGGCAACAAACCTTCGATACGTCTTTCCAACAAAGGGTCATAGCCTTTGGTCGGGTCTTTAATTTTACGCTTTTGGGCTAAAGCAATCGTACGCTCAGTCAGACACTCCAACACCAAATAATCTAACTCTCCCTGTTCGGCAAGAATCACTGCTGGTTCCATTCTATCGCCCGAAAAACCCGCTCCGCAGCCTATTCTGATTTTTTGTTTCATATATCATTAATGAATCCCTTTTCAAGTAAAGAATTAAATATATGATGTACATCTGTATATGGATTTAATTGCCAAACAGGTCGTTCTTCTTCTCTCCAAATTGCGTTTTTCAACCAAGTAGCATTCGAGATTGCGTTTGGCACCCTATCTTTTAACCTATCAAAATGGTTATTTGCTTTATCATAGTCACTATCATGATTTTCTTTGATATCTCTTACCAATTCATCACAGTTACTAAAAGACCTTGATGTTCTTTCAAAATGTAGTAGTATCCAATACTCAAAGCAAATATTTGAAAAAGCTGTACTTATAGCAGTCGTTCTCAGCATTTCAATAGCATTTTCAACTCCTGCATGACCATCTCTATCAAAAATTGCCCAAACAAATATTTTATCTTTGGGGATTTTAAGTCTGATTGCCTTTTGATACTCCTCTTTTGCCGCACGAGCAACCCCTATTGGAGAATGGTCTTTGGGCTTAAATGCCATATTGGGTTGTTTAAACCCTTTTGACCTTAAATATCCGTTAAAATAATTAGGCTCTGTTTTTCCACCTTCACAGGCAAGACGAATATAAGGTTGAATCTCTGCCATTCAAATTATTCATTTATACTTATTTGGTATTCATTTATAGAAGGGATGCCTTTAAACATTCCAGCCATATACCATTTAGCCAGTGGAATTATTTTTGAAATACCTACAAAGTCAGAAAGTCGTTTTATCCCAGATTTTCCTTCTTCATCCTTATCAACTAAAATAATCTGATCACGCCTAAACAAATCTTTATCAATTAAGCTAACATCATGTGTTGAAAAGATCAACTGTGCATTATTTTTATTGATAATAGGATTATGAAATAAGCTAACTATCATCCTTGTTAATAATGGGTGAAGGTTTTTATCTAATTCGTCTATTATAATAACAGATCCATCTTTTAAAGCATATACTATAATACCAGCCAATCCTAAAAGTTTCATTGTACCTGTTGACTCTTCCGATAAATCAAAAATACTTTCTCCTACCTTAATTCCTTTTTCGTATAGTGGATGTACTGTTTTTATTCTTGTTTTAAGGCGACTTAAAATCTTCTCCTTTTCTTCATTAGGAATATCAATATCATCCATAAATTTCATTGTCGAAATATCAATATCTTGTAAAAAGATGCTGTTGATACCAGTATCTGATGCTTTAATGATTGATATAATTGCCTCTTTAAAAGACATTTCCCCAGAACTTTCATCCTTAAAAATCCTTTCAGTAGCTTTTAACATTTCTTCATCAAATTGAGTAGTCTGTGCAGCCGCATATAACAAGTAAGTAGAAAAAAAACGATACGCTTCTTTAATTGAAGGGATATCATCTACACCAGATTTCGACAGAAAAAGTTGATTTGGGTTTAAGGAGAAGTCTTTTCTACCTTTATAATTTTCTCCAAAAACAATTTCTTTATTCTGCAATCGATTGTATAAAAGTGCCTTTCTTGGCGAACTTCTATCCAGTTCGTAGAAATACAACTCTTCATCCAAGATTTCCTTCCTATTAAATACTATCTCATAGGTATAACGCCGTAAATCTTTGGCAATAAAATCTATTTCAAATTTAGTCGGTTCTTTTATTGTTTGTCTGTCTAATTTAAAAGGTTCATAAGTTGGGATTGGTTTATCTAACTTGAAATCCGTTGAATTTTCAACCATATAATTTAATGCGTGTAATGCTTTCAAGAAATTACTTTTTCCTGATGCATTTGCACCATAAACTACGGCTGATGTTACTAAGCTAAAACCGTGGCTTTTATCTTTTGGGAGGACAATTTGTTCAGGTAACATTGCCTTCCCTATTTGGCCATCAATTTTGAAAGTCAATATTTGCCGTTCTTTAATTGAACGAAAATTGGTAACCGCAAACTCTATTATCATTTTGGCTAAATTTTACACATCTTCTTTTTTTTTACAAATATACCTATTTTAACCATAAATTAGAATTCAAAACGGCAATTTATTTCATATATGAATCGAACCCGTCAATAACGCCACAATCGTCATCACGATCGTGGTGCCCCACGCCCATTTGAAAATAAAACGCTGATGGTCACCCAAATCTACTTCTGATAAGCCCACCAATAAAAACGTAGACGCCGTCAGTGGACTGATGGGAAAGCCTACCGTCATTTGCCCAAGTAAGGCCGCCCGACCGATTTCAAGCGGACCCATACCGAATTGAGTGGCGGTTTGGCTCAATATGGGGACAACCCCAAAATAATACGCATCGGGGGTAAAAAGCATACTGGCCGGCATACTCGTCAGGGCTGTCAATGTTGGCAACAGGGTGGCATGTTGCTGCGGAATGAGCGACACCAGTGCCGTTGCCATGGCTTCAATCATCTTGGAACCCGTTAATATTCCCGAAAAAATACCTGCCGCGAATATCATACTTGATACCATAAAGATATTGTTACCGTGGCCGCGCAGGATTTTTTGTTGGTCAGGTAACTTAGGATAGTTAATCACCAACGCCAACATACTCGCCACCACAAAAAGCGCCGGTGCAGGCACCCACCCTTTCATCAACGTGACAATTAAACCAATGGTCATCAGAGCGTTCAACCACAGCAACTTAGGGCGTCTCAGGCTTTTTGGGCGTCGTTCAGGCTTTCCCCATGGTTGTAGTCAAAATCGAGAATTCCCAACCGCTTACGCTCTTTTTTTCCAAACCAATACGCCACAAAAAGTACCCAGCAAACACCTCCGATGATAGCAGGAATGTTGGGGTTGAAAATATGAGGCACATCGGTCTTCAACGTCGATATGGCTCGGGCTGACGTTCCCGACCAAGGCACCAAGTGCATAGGCCCCACGCTCATCGCCACAATACCCGACAGAACCAATCGATTGATATTGAGTTTTTTGTAAATCGGCAAAAAGGCCGAGAGTACAATCATAAATGTAGCCGTCCCATCCCCGTCGAGATGAACAATCATAGTGATAATAGCCGTGCCGAGTACAACTTTCAGCGGGTCGCCTTTAACTGAACGCACGATGGCGGCAATGACGGGATCAAACAGACCTACGTCGAGCATGGTGGCAAAATACAGTACGGCAAACATCAACAAAATCCCCGTAGGTGCTACCTGCTTAATGCCCGTCAACATCATTTCTCCCAACTCTTTCACGCCAAATCCGGCACAAAAACCAAAAAATAAAGGTACCAACACCAAGGCGGTTATGACCGAAACTCGTTTGGTCATAATCAATAGCAGAAACACGGAGATGGTCAAAAAACCGAGCAGCGCGAGCATTGGGAAAGTAGTTTTGAAGTCAGACAGTTTATAATTTTTCAGAAAAGTTGGTAAATAGGCAGGGGGTTCCCCACTGAAGAAAATCCCTGCCCTCTTTCCTATTTTTATAGAAACTACTAATTACTACTCAATAAATCAAACAATTCTTTGTCCATTTGAGGCTTCACAACGCACTGATTATCAAAGTGCATTGTAGCTGTGTTGGCAGTAGTGTAGGCAGGCCAGGAAGGAAGGTCTTTATGGCTCGGGTTGCCGGTACGGGCAAAATTAATCCATGCCTGACTCATCTTATCGGCCAAAACATAGGCTTCTTTGGTCCCGCCCGTCATTTCTTCGCTGCGTGCTATATTGTTGAATACAAACGGCAGATCTATGCAGTGAATCGCTTTGAATTTTCCACCCATCACCGGCGATTGCCACGTAAACAGGTACATATACACAGGAGCGCCGCTCGCTACTGCCGATTTCATATTGGCCTGCACCACCGCTCCAGGGCGGAACATGGCATCAATATCGATCAGATCAGAGGGCTTTGTATCGTTAGGGTAGGCTTTTTTAGCCGCCGCTAAATAGGCATCAGCCTTTACCCCATAGCGTTTTTTAACAAAATCCGTCACTTGCTTAGTGGTCCCGTTGCTTAAGCCCGCGCCCAATGAAGCCATGAATTCATTTTTGACCGTACCGATCAACAGCGGAATATTTTTGGACAATTCAAATGCCTCGTTTGAGAAGAGTTGGTAAGGCAATACCTCACCATCACGGCTTGGGCCCCAGCTCAGTCCAAAACCAATCACAGGTTTGCCTTCGGCTTTCATTTTATCAGCTACAATTTTGAGGGCTTTTTTGCCAGCAGCGCTGAGTTTTTCGAAGGGTACTTTCTGCAAACTGTCAATCTGATTGGATTGGAGGTTCAAAGCATTCAATACTTCTGCCGCAATGCGCTGCGTTTCTGTTTTTTCCAACATGGCCGTTCTGAACGAGCCGCTTTCGTTGACGGCTTTGTGAAACAGTCCTTTGGCCGAAGGCATTGCCATCAGCGTATTCACTTTGGCTCCCCCACCCGACTGACCGAAGATGGTCACGTTGTTGGGATCACCCCCGAAATTTTCAATGTTGGTTTTTACCCATTCCAACGCCGCTTTCATGTCCAGAACACTCAAATTGGCCGATTGTTTGTATTTTTCGCCATACGCTGACAAATCCAGATAGCCCAAAATATTCAGCCGGTGATTGATGGAAACGACCACAACATCCCCCTTTTTTGCCAAATTTTCACCGTCGTTCGAAGGCAATTCCTGCGACGAACCGGTCGTAAAACCGCCCCCATGAATCCAGAAAAGTACGGGGCGTTTTTTGCCGTCATTAATGCCCGGCGTCCAAACGTTAATACGCATACAATCTTCGTTGGGATAGCCCCAATCGTGGTGAAATACAAACTCAGTTTCATCCTGTACTGACGTCGTTGGATCCATCAAAGGAGCCACCGGTCCGTACGTCAGAGAGCTGCGCACCCCTTGCCACGGTTTTGGTTTTTGAGGGGCTTCGAAACGTTTGGCTTCCGCATACGGTATGCCTTTATACGTAAAGATGGCATTGTGAATGTAACCGCGCACTTTACCCGCGTCAGTCGCAGTAACGGCCACATTTTCACCCGTAGTGATTTGGGCAATGGTGGACTGAAAACAACTGCACACAGCAGTTGCCAGCAGAAAAAACGATACTTTTTTCATTGATTTATGATAGGTTTAATTTTTTCAAAAATTAATGCTCTCCTCCCACAAGTGTAAATGCACTTTTGAAGAAATGAATCATGAAGAGGAGGTTCTGTATAAACTAAAAGTGATTATTCAAACTTCAGATAATCATTAAAAAAGGGCAACAGGTCATTTAAAACCCGGCCGTCGACGGTCCATATTTTATTTCCGTGGTCGCCGATGTATTCTTCCGTATAATGATTGATACCTAAATTTTCCAAACGTTGACTCAGCATCCCGATTTAGATGGGAAAACGTTGGGAATCATTTCGTCCCCAATCCATTTTTATGGCTTTCAGCTTTCGCAGGTTATCGGCGTATTTACCCGCCATGTAGACGGGCATATTTTGCTCCCATTTTTCCACAATAGCCTGATTAACAATTAACTTATCCCCGTCGTACGTAAAAGGAAAATCACAGTAAAAAGGCGGTTTGGCAGGATTTGGCGACCAAGCCCTTGCCACTGCCACCAGTACTTTCGGGTAATACGTTTTCTTCAATTCTTCCCTCGTTTTGATACTCGCCACTTCTTTATAGGCGGGACTGTTGGCTCCAAATTCTTTCACAAAGGCCAATAAACCGGGACTGAGCGCATACACACTACTGAACACTTCCAGGTAGAGCATGGCTATTTTCAGTGCTCCATAGCCCCCCATGGAATACCCGCCGATTCCTCTGCTTTCTTTATTGGGCAGGGTTTTGAAATTTTTATCCATGTACTCCACCAATTCCTTTGCCGTAAAATCAGACCAATTGCCAATCAGCGGAGAATTGCTGTAAAAGCTACCTTCGTACAAAGTGTATTGATTGGAGATAACCAATACAAACGGGCGAATTTTATCCGTGCTGATTCCTCGGTCCAAAATCGCTTTCATGCCAGCGCTAATGCTGTCAGTACCCATGAATCCGTGCAGGTAATAGATGACCGGATAGCGTTGATTGGACTGTTCATAATTGGGCGGGAGGTAGACCGAAATCTTACAATCCGGGCTTTCGCCACCCGTATTTTGCAAATAAGCGAAATGAATAACGCGACTCACCACTTTGCCCATCGGCTGTTGGGCAAATGAACAATGAGTCAATAGAAGAGCACTTAAGAATACGAATACGTTTCTCATTTTAACCTATTTGAAGTAATTCAAGGGATAATTTACCCGTGAGAATCTACCGTAGCGACAAAAACTCACGGGCGTAGGGCAGCGTGTTAAGACACTAAAATATTTTTGGCAAACGATACGCATTTGGCCACTTCTTTGACGGCATCGGAGCCCGCAGGAATATCGTACTCCAATTCGATAGTTACCGGAAACTTGTATTTTTTCGCTTTGAACATCAACAGCATTTCTTTGATGGGAGTATCCCCTTTGCCCCACTCCAGGTTGCCCTGACCGTGTTCTTTGGTGGTGCGGTCTTTGATGTGCATGGTGGAGATACGGTCGTGTTTTGCTTCCAGAAAAGCCATCAGCGACTCTTTCGTATTTTTACCACCGGCGGCCAAGTAGTGCCCGCAATCGAAATTGATGGAGTTGTAAGGAGACTGTGCTAAGGCCACATCCCACAGCGTATCAGTAGCCTGTAAGTGATTGTGATAGCCCATGTATACCTTGTTTTTGGCTCCCAAATCGCCTAACCGCTGCGTTTGGGCAGGATCGGTCGGAAGTTCTACCGTTACGCAGTTGGCACCTAATGCTTTAGCCGCTCTCATTGCGTATTCCACTTCGGCATCGGTATTGGTAGGCGCAAAGGCATTGGGCTTGAACGCATAAATGGAAATACCGGCATCATTGTATTTCTTGCGAATTTCCTTGAATTTATCCATCGAAACGTTGGCGCGCCATTCAGCTACCTGCTTGTTGTATTCAGCGAGTTGGGCTTTTTGCTCGTCGGTGAGCGGCGGTCTTCTGCCTCCTCCTGCGGGTGGTGGTCCCATTTGAATAGGTGACTTGGGCTTACCTGCAAATGCTTCTACGGAATCGCCCATGAGTTCAATCGCCGAGACGTTGGAATCAATGCAAAATTGCAGTAACTGGTCAACATCGTGGGGCATACTCCGATACGAATACGTAATAACACCAATTTGAACACCGCCAAATTTGGAATTGGGTTTTTCCAACCACCGATTCATTGCATTGCCGGCAGAACTGAAACCGAGCATCAGGCTGACCGTTGCTAAAGGGGTGGCGGTGATAAAATCACGACGCGAAATTGTTTTTTCCATGATTCATTTAAAGGTTTAATTTTCTTCGATAATTTTTGTTCCCCAAGCCTCCAATTCCAACGACGTGTTTTGAGCAACCGATTTGTTGGAAAGCAACTCATTTCCACTGCGATGCGGGTACTGATTTTTTTGAGGATTGGCCGAATAATTAAAGTAATAATGAATCGTTTTATCCTGTTGATTTTTTTCCGATTTGGTAATTATCGAAAAAGTCAGGTTACGACACAGGTTGTAATTTGATTATTTGAGTTAGGTATGGCAATACCTCAAGATTCCTTTTGAGAAGCGTATCAATGACAGAACGAATGGTACAAAAAGCATTTTGACCTGTTTTAAACTGCCCCGCTACCTTCTGCTTAAT
>NZ_JAIXST010000332.1 GCF_027484545.1 Runella sp.
ACTAAAACAGGTTTGCAACAAGTAGCTAATATTAGGGTCGCTTTTAAAAACAATCAGTGCAATAAAGTAACCGATTTAATAAAAATGGCGGCTTAATAAACTTGTCCTAAACCCATAAGTACTGATTACTCCATGTTCCGATTCTTTAAACTAAAAGGTGAACAGAGAAACAACTACGCGCCTATGTTTCTCTGTGTTCCATTTTACCAAAAATTGTGCTTGATTCATCCCCTTTTTATGCAGATTGGGTTTGAAAAATTGTGCTTTCGTTCCTTAAATTTGATTTTGCCGGTTTTTGTCTTAAACTTTACTAAAAAATAAACCAAGACCTGTTCTAAGTTATGGCAGCTATCTCCCTGAATGTCAACGGTAAAAAATATAACCTTGACGTAGACCCTCAAATGCCGCTCCTGTGGGCAATCCGTGATTTTGTAGGACTGAAAGGTACCAAATTTGGCTGTGGTATGGCACAATGCGGCGCCTGCACCGTTCACATGGATGCCAAACCCACTCGTTCCTGTGTGCTTCCCGTACAAGCCGTTGCTAACAGTAAAATTACAACCATCGAAGGAATCGGTACCGAAACCAATCTGCATCCTGTTCAGCAGGCCTGGATTGAGGAGCAGGTTCCTCAATGCGGTTATTGCCAATCCGGCCAAATTATGGCGGCGACTGCACTTTTGAAAGAAAAGCCAAACCCTACCGACGCCGACATCAATGCGGCAATGCAGGGGCACATTTGCCGTTGCGGTACCTACGACCGTATTCGTAAGGCGATTCATTCGGCGGCCAAATCGAAAGCACCCAAAAGTGAAATGACCGGAGGAAAGTAGTCAACCAATGAAAAAGCTATCTAAATCATGAGCAATAGAAGAACATTTATAAAAACCCTCGGACTCTCATCGGCAAGTTTGGTGTTGGGCGTATCGAGCATGGCCAAGGGAAAGGCCGCTGTCGTCAATATGAGTGCTGATCCCCTGAATTTGGCTCTCGAAATCAACCCATTTATTGTCATTCAACCTTCGGGTCAAATTAGTCTTATCAACCCTCGGCCTGATATGGGGCAAGGCTCGACACAAGCGGTGCCTTCGCTGTTGGCGGAAGAGTTGGAAGTAAGTTTGGACCAAGTTACGATTCTTCAATCGGATGGGAAAGGGAAATACGGCGACCAAACGTCAGGAGGAAGCAGTAGCGTACGAGCTTTGTGGACCCCCATCCGACAAGCGGGAGCTGCGGCCAAAGAAATGCTTATCAAAGCCGCTGCTCAGCGTTGGAATGTGCCCGTAAGTGAATGTTATGCCGAAAAAGCCAAGGTAATTCACCGCCCAAGCGGCAAATCATTGACCTACGGTGAAGTAGCCGATGAAGCTTCCAAATTTGAGATACCAAAAGACCCTAAACTCAAAGACCCGAAAGACTTCAAGATTATCGGCAAATACGCTCCCCGTTTGGACGTGCCTGCGCGGGTTACGGGAAAAGCGGTGTTTGGAATTGATGTGGATGTGCCCAACATGGTCTATGCCGTGATGATACACAGTCCTTTGGTTCACGGGAAAGTGGTTTCCATTGATGATACCGCTGCCCTCAAAATCAAAGGGGTACAAAAAGTATTGAAATGCGAGCGCCCGATGCCGCACCGTACGGCAGAGGCCGTAGCCATTATTGCCGACAATTACTGGGCGGCACTTTCTGCTAAAAAAGCAGTAAAAGTGCAATGGGACAACGGTGATTTGGCAAAAACTCAAAACACCGCTGCTTACTATAAAAAATGTACGGAAGCATCCACGGGCGAAGGTTTAAAGGCCGAAGAAGAAGGCGATTTTAAGGCCACTTTTGCGGGCGCGGCCCAAAAATTGGAAGCGCTGTATGAAACTCCCTTTTTGGCTCATGCCCCGATGGAACCTGAAAATGCCATTGCGCACGTAAAGGAAGATGGTACCGCCGAAGTGTGGGCACCTATTCAAGGCCCGGATTGGGCGTTGCGTGATTTGGCCGGTTACTTAAAAATCAAACCCGAACAAATCAAAATCAATGTGGCATTGTTGGGCGGTGCTTTTGGACGAAAAGCTTATCACGACTTTTTGTTGGAAGCCTGTTTTCTTTCGCGCGAAGTGAAAAAGCCTGTAAAGTTGGTTTGGACGCGCGAAGACGATATTACGCAGGGGCCATATCGCCCGGGAATGATGGCAAAAATGCAGGGCGCGGTAGATGCCAACGGCAACATTGTAGCGTATCATCACCATCCGATTGGCGAATCAATTCAGTTTCAGGTATTTAAAGCCCCTAACGATAAACCCGACGATTGGATTTGCGGAGAATTGAGCCAAAAAGAACAAAAATATAACATCCCTGCTTTTAAAGTTTCATTTACGCACGTCAGCACCGAGATTCCTATTGTATGGTGGAGGTCGGTGTATGCGTCCAATTTCGGATTCAGTCAGGAAGGGTTTTTTGATGAATTAGCGCACGCCGCTAAAAAAGACCCGCTCAAGGCACGTTTGGAACTGATGACTGATGTACGCTTTAAAAAAGTGCTGGAAACGCTGGCCGAAAAAGCCAATTGGGGTGAAAAACTTCCCGCCGGACACGGCAAAGGAATTGCGATTTTCAAGTCATTTGGCAGCATCAGTGCCTGTTGCGTAACGGTAGCGAAACAAGGTACCAGCGTGAAAATCGAAAAAGTGGTTTCGGTCATTGACTGCGGACACTACGTAAACCCCGACAACGTAAAAGCCCAAACCGAAGGAAATATCGTAATGGGAATTACGGCGGCGGTGAAGAAAGGAATTATGTTCACCAACGGTCAGGCCGAGCAAACGAACTTTCATCAGTACCAAGTGATGCGGATGAATGAAATGCCTGCGGTTGAAATTCACATTGTACAAAGCGGCGCCGAACCGGGCGGGGTAGGAGAGCCGGGACTGCCTCCGATAGCACCCGCATTGACCAATGCAGTTTTTGCGGCCACGGGCAAACGAATCAGACGACTGCCATTTGATTTGAATACGTTGGCGTAATAGTTTATCCAAAATCAAAAAAGCTCAATGAAAACTCATTGGGCTTTTTTGATGTGTTTTAGGTTTCTGAAATTACTTGTTTCTTGACCTCTATTGTTTCTTTTGACATTCGTAAACGTCTTACTGAAATAATGCATTATGCCGTTCTCGCTCGGTTGCACCGACGGGGCCGCCCGAGCGGTGAGGCATATCAAAAAGGGCTTCCAGCCCGTAGTAGCTAAGGCAAAAGCGTTAATAATGAAGCTAACAATATAAGTAATCAATCAGAATTAAACTGGACATTAATTGGCGTATTTTTTATAATAAGATTTGTAAAGCTAATTGTATATATCGAACCATATTGCTTAAAAATATAAAGAATAGCTTTCT
>NZ_JAIXST010000209.1 GCF_027484545.1 Runella sp.
CTTGGGCATTTTTTCCCATTCATCTAACTTGGAAAGTAGAATTTCTGTCGCTTTTTGTTTGTCCATCGTTTTTTGTGGCTAATTTAGTATTGCTCTGCATTTATTCGTACACCCTTTCACAAAAGAAAACCCTCTTTATTGGAATGATTGTTTACCTTTGGAAAAAAAGTATTTTACTTCATGTGAGGAGTTTGATAAAAAATACAAAACTGGCAACAAATTACAAGATGGTAAAAGTTGCTTTGTGATCACATGTTTAGACGGTGAGCTACCTTTTCAATTAGGCTTAACAAATATTGTAGTTGATGACCCCCAAATAAAAACTAAGAAAGGGACTCAAATAATTGAATTAGTAAAACACCATCTTTTTGATGATATTAATAGTTTTAAAAATGAATTTCCGAACGTTAAGTTAAAGAAAGCAAATAGATTTACTGAAGATTATAAGAAAATGGATTTAAAAAACATTTTAAAAAAATATAAGAGAATTCATCGGAAAGAATAACCAAATACATCTGTAACTACCTGAAGTTTCCTCCCTGTGGGCTGTGTCCCACAGCCCTATCCTTCCTGATGATCATAATTGCAACTACGCCCTCCCATAAACAGAGTGTTTGCAATACGGAAAATGCCACATTTGCTGCCTTTGATGCTTCCAAATAAGCGATTTTAGACCCCGAAAGCGTTCGGGGTGACAAAATGGATTTTTCCTACATTACGGTAGTCGTATTTTTCCCCTTGGTGGTGTTTTCACCGCCAAACACGTTGAAGTTGCGGAGTCGCCAACAATAAGAGAGGTTGCGGGGCCGCCCGTGCGGTGCGGACACCAACCTCCGATGAGACCCTATCAAAAGTTTCTATAAAAAAGCCTTGTTACAACAAACCGCTGCCCGATTTTCGTTTCTTTTTCCGCAAGGGTGGGGTCGATGCGGGCGGGAGCCTGTGATGGGTGGCCTGTTCGTAGGCGTAACACAACTTAATGAGCATTGGCTCGCTGAAAGGGCGACCAAAGAACTGCAAACCAGCCGGTAAGTTGTTGTAGGTAAAGCCCATTGGCACCGTGAACGCCGGGAAGCCCGTGGGTGGCGACAGAGCGTTGTTGTTGGTACCCGACGGTGTGTTCAGGTCGCCAATGAGACGGGGCGGGTAACTGAACGACGGATACACCAGCACATCAACCCGCGCCGAATCCATGGCCCGGAGCATGAGTTGGCGCAATCGCTCGCGGAGGGCCATGTTCTTTTGCCAGCCTTTGTGCAATTCGGGTGCCAGTGTGTCGGCATTGGCATCGAGCAGAAATTTTTCAAGAAAGGGATGATATTCCTTCGATTTGATAATTGATTCGAGCGTTTTGTGCGGAGCATTGGGGCCTAAGTTGGCCAGGTACTTATTGAAATCACGACGTAGCTGCGGAATCAGATCGAACGATTTGTTGATCGTATCGAGTTCCATGACCTGCACCGAGTCGATAATGGTAGCCCCAGCAAGCCGCAACTCATTCAGTGCATTATTGAACAAAGCCACCACTTGCGAATCCGCTTTGGCGGGGGTACAAAGCTGCCGAAAAACCCCAATTCTGGCTCCTTTCAGGCCATTTTTATCTAAAAAAGCCCGATAACTCGCCGGAATTTTACCTTCACTTAGCCGGGTTACGGAGTCGGCTTTGTCGTAGCCCGCAATCACTTCGAGTACCCGCACTGCATCTTCCACCGTTCGGCAAATGGGCCCACCCGTGTCGTTGGTAAGGGCGAGGGGAGCAATGCCGTCGCGGCTAATTAACCCAAGCGTACAGCGAAACCCGACCAAACTCTGGTGAGCAGCCGGTCCCCGAATGGAACTCCCGGTGTCTGTTCCCAAGCCAATAGTACCAAAGTCGGCGGCCACGGCAGCGGCTGTTCCCCCACTTGATCCTGCCGTGGTGCGCCGGGTATCATAGGGATTCCGCGAATAGCCCGGCAGAATCGAACTTACCGAAAAGTTGCCAGATTGGGCAAACTCGGCCAGGTTCGACTTGGCAATAATAATCGCTCCAGCTTGCCTGATTTTTTGAATCACAAACGCATCATCGGGTGGAATCGACTTTTTCATGGCCAGCGTTCCGTTGGTCGTTGGCATATCGTAGGTATCGTAATTGTCTTTCACGATGACCGGAATCCCGTGGAGCGGCCCCACAAATTTCCCTGTTGCTTTATAGAGCGAATCGAGCCGACGGGCTTCGGCTAAAGCTTTGGGGTTCACCATAATAAGGGCGTTGATAAACGGCCCTTGTTTGTCGTAGGCTTCGATTCGGTCGAGATAAAGCTGCACAAGCTCAACGGCGGTAAGTTTGCCATTTTGCATGGCCGTGTGCAGGCTGGAAATAGTGGCTTCGTGTAATTTTTTGGGCGTAAAATGCTGCCCAACAGCCGACGTTACAACCCAAACAGAAGCAATGAAAACGAAGTATAGGTTTTTGACCATGAACGAAATGGAGTTAAGTGAAGTGATAACGAAGTTGCGGTATATTTGATTTTGAGGTGCGTATGCTTGAATTAGTGTAACACAGGGTTATTTCAGCGGATACCCTCGACTAACTGCTTTGACCAAGATTTACCCCTTTCATCGCCTCTTCCTTCGAGAAAGGTTGATTGTAAAGACGTTTTCCTGTTGCTTTAAAGAACGCATTGGCCAGTGCTGCGGCGGCCGGCGGAAGCGCCGGTTCTCCCAAGCCCGTTGGGTTGATGGCGCTGTCCACAAAATACACTTCTACGTCCGGTACTTCCTTCATGCGTATCAAGCGGTAAGTATCAAAGTTTTTTTGGTCCGGTACGCCATCTTTCAGGGTTACTTCGCCGTACAACGCGTGTCCCAAGCCGTCGATAATGCCGCCCTTTACCTGTTGATACGCCCCGCTTAGGTTGACGACTACCCCACAATCTACCGCCGCGTACATTTTCAGCAATACCGGATTTCCATGCTGCATTTCAATCTCCGCCACCTGCGCGATGTACGAGCCGTGCGAAAAATAGGCGCTGAACCCTTGGAACACCTTTTTGTTTTTGCCCCAACCCGATTTTTCCGCCACTAATTCAATGACGCCTCGCATACGGTCAATATCATATTTCACCGCTCCCACGGGCGATTTTTTGGCTTTGTCAAGGTACGCCAATCGGTATTCGATGGGGTCGCGGTGGGCAGCGGTGGCGATTTCGTCAAAAAAAGACTGCTCGGCAAATCCCAGAAAATTCTCGGAAGGTGCCCGCCACGGGCTCGTCGTCACCGGTGATTTATGGTCGATGGAATCCACCAGAAAATTCGGCACGGCTCCCGCTGGAAAATGATCGGGACGCGTGCTGTTACCGGAATTGATACCTACCCCGCGCATTCTATACCCAATCCAATTCCCATCGGCATCCAGTGCCGCCTGAAAGCGATAGCGCATCGCCGGACGGTATTGGCCGCCCCGCATATCATCCTCCCGGGTCCACATCACTTTGACGGGAGCTTTTACCATACTTGACAGCTCGGCCGCTTCCATCGAATAATCAGAGCGCTGCCTTCGGCCGAATCCGCCGCCCATGCGGGTCATTTGCAGCGTCACTTTCTCCAATTCTACGCCCAATAATTTGGCGACGTTTTTCCGAGTATCTTCGGGCAATTGGGCCGGGCCAATCAATTCCACGCCATCGTTGCGTACATGCGCAAAGAAATTCATCGGCTCCATGCAGGCGTGGGACAAAAAAGGCGCTTGGTATTCGCGCGTAATCACCTTTGCCGCTGTTTTAAAGGCAGCATCTACATCACCGTCTTTGCGCGAGGGTTTGACGTCTGCTTTGTCCAGCAGCTGTTTCATCAAACGGTCGTGGTCGGTCGTACTTTCTACCGCGCCGTCGGGTTCGTATTCCACTTTCAGTACTTTTCGGGCTTTGGTTACCTGCCACGTTGATTTACCCAACACCGCCACTTTATCTTTAAAAATAATCACTTCCACAATGCCGGGCATAGCCTTGGCAGCGGCCACATCTGCCGATTTTATTTTGGTGCCAAACGGCGGACGTTCGATCATGGCCAACAACATCCCTTCGCGGTAGATGTCCAGGCCATACAGGGGTTTCCCCGTAATCATCTCCGCATTATCGACGTTGTGAATGGGTTTGCCAATCAGTTTATAGTCTTTTTTCTCTTTGAATTTTACCTCGGTCGGTACCGGCAGCGCCGCCGCTTCGGTGGCCAATGCGCCGTAGTTGAGCTTGCGACCCGTTTCTTTGTGCCAAACAAATCCATTTTCGGTGGTCAACGTGGCCAAAGAAACATTCCAACGTTTGGCGGCGGCTTCCATCAGCATGAGTCGGGCCGTAGCGCCGGCTTTGCGCAGTAGGTCCCACGAATGCTGCATCGCACCGCTTCCCGCCGTGGCCTGACGGTTGAACTTTTGGGTATCCAAATTAGCCTGCACCACTTTTACGTTCTTCCAATCGGCGTCCAATTCCTCGGCCACAATCATCGGGAATGATGTTTTGATGTTTTGCCCCACTTCAGGATTGGGCGACAAAATGGTGATCACATTATCGGGAGAAATAAAAAGGTAACTGTTGAACGATACCTCTCCCGAGGCGCTGTCAACGGGCGTAGAAGCCGACGCTTCGGTCCACCGAAAGCTCAGCAACAGCCCGCCCCCCGCCATAGCCGAAGCCTTGATAAAATCTCTTCTGGTTGATTTTGCAGACATGATTGGATTATTTGCGTTTTGTGGCGGCGAGGGCAACGGCTTCGCGGACACGGTGATAGGTTCCGCAACGGCAGATGTTGCCGTTCATGGCATCTTCAATCTGCTCGGGAGAAGGCTTGGGGTTTTTGCTGAGGAATGCCGCTGCCGTCATGATCTGACCGGCCTGACAATAGCCGCATTGGGGAACATCCACTTCTGACCAGGCTTTCTGCACGGGGTGCTCACCATTGACTGACAAGCCTTCGATCGTAGTCACTTTTTTGGTACCCACCGCCGAAACCGGCAACACGCAGGAGCGAACAGCCGTACCATTCAAATGCACAGTACACGCTCCGCATTGGGCAATGCCGCAACCGTACTTGGTACCTAACAACCCAAGATGATCGCGAAGCACCCACAACAATGGCGTGTCTTCTTCGACATCTACGCGGTAGCTTTTGTTATTGATCTGTAAGGTATAGTTCGCCATTTTCTTCGTTTTGGGTAATGTAAACAACAAGGGTTATAAGCCTTTGAAAGGGCAAAATCTACTGACTAATCCTTTTCTGTCGTGGAAGAATTCCAACAAAAATGATGAATGGAACACGAATAGGTCGTTGTTTGACCACGAAGAAGTACAGCGGACCAACATGGTACGAAGACGGTCTAAACTGAAAAACCTGCTTTTAAGAACATAGCCTTGCGAATAACCTTTGCGGATGCGTTTATTTTGGTGGATACAATCACGTGAATCTATGCGATACAACTACTTATCTTCCCAAAAAAAGTAATTGGGGTAGCCTGCTATATTCCATTTCTGAATCACTTTTTGCTTGAACTCAGGATGGTTTACTACCATTGGATAAATAAATAAAAAATTATTTGCGAATATAGGCACAATTCAAATTTTCTTGTACAATAGAACAACTTAAAACCTCAAAGTGTTAATCAATGCACGAAAACCACCTGTGAATCAACCTGTTGTAGTGAAGCGATTTTTCGTCTAATAACACGTTGCACGGAAAAAACTCCTACCGTTCCTTGCTTTTGTGCTGTTTTTTTGGGAGCTTGTGGGCGCGCAAAGCTGGCTTGAAAGCGACAGGCAAGCTCCCAAAAAAACCGACGCCCAAC
>NZ_JAIXST010000169.1 GCF_027484545.1 Runella sp.
GCGTTGTCCCTGACTTCGACGTGAATCTGGTAAATCTTTGAAAAATTCATTTAGTGTCATATTCCATATAATATTTGGTCAAATGTAACAAAAAAATAGAACTTAACAGCCCTGCTGTACGGTAGGTATCTGAAGTACGTACTTTTCTGGCGCAAACGCACTCATTGACTGTTTAAAAATACTGATAAGTTAAGAAACCTTCGGAAACGAATGGCGGTAGTATTTTGCTACTGCCATTTTTATTAAAAATAACTACATTTGGCAACTTTCTAATGATACATACGAATGAAAAAAGGAACCCCGTCTTTGTTATTGCTGCTTTTCTCGGTGGTTTGTTGGGCACAAAATAAACCACAGGATTATCGACCTCAGTACCACTACACTGCTCCCAAAAATTGGGTCAATGACCCCAACGGAATGGTGTATCTGGACGGCGAATACCACTTGTTTTATCAATACAATCCTTTCGGTAATGTATGGGGACACATGAGCTGGGCCCATGCTGTGAGCAAAGACCTCAAAAATTGGGAAACACTCCCCGTGGCTTTGCCGGAATTTGACAATCCCGATGGAACTCAAACCATGATTTTTTCGGGCTGTGCGGTTATTGATAGCATGAATACCTCCAGATTTTTTGAAAAAGGCTTTAAAAAAGGAATGGTGGCCATTTTTACGTCCCATATTGAAGGAAAAGCCCAGCACCAAAGCATTGCCTACAGTGCCGACAAAGGCCGTACCTGGAAACGTTACGACAAAAACCCGGTGTTAGATTTGGGCATGAAGGACTTCCGTGACCCGAATGTGATTTGGTATCCCCAAAAACAGGTTTGGATTATGACCGTGGTGAAACCATTGGAATACATCGCCCAATTTTATGAATCCAAAGATCTGAAAAAATGGACGTTGTTGAGTGAATTTGGGAAGCAGGGCGATATGACCAAGATTTGGGAATGTCCGTCGCTGACTAAAGTGCCCGTTGCCGGCTCAAAAGAGACCAAGTGGGTTTTGATGATTTCGAGCGGCCACCGTCAAAAGAATTATTTGGCGATGCAGTACTTTGTAGGCGATTTTGACGGGAAAACCTTCACTTCTCAAAAACAGAACGAAATATTGTACGTAGACGAAGGCAAAGATTTTTACGCGGCCATTCCGTTCAACAACTTACCCAAATCACAAACGAAACCCATTATCATTGGCTGGGTGAACGATTGGGAATATGCCCGCGAAATCCCTACGGGTGATACATGGCGCGGCGGCTTTTCAGTGGCGCGCGAGTTATCCTTGAAAAAGACAGCAGATGGACTGCGGCTCGTTCAGTTGCCCGTTTCTTCATTTAAAAATGGACAAAAAGAAGCATTCAGTGTTAAAAACAAAACTATTGAAGGGAATTATACCGTACCGTTCAAAGGCGAAGTGTTTGATTTAACAGTAGAAATTCAGCCGCAACAAGCCAAAACGGTTACGTTCAATGTATTCCAAAGCAAGGATGAAGCGACCGTCATTCGCTACGATGTGGCTGCGCAGGAATTGTCGCTCGATCGTACGCATTCGGGACAGGTGAATTTTCACCCACGGTTTTCAAGTGTGGAACGCGTAAAAGTGCCTTTAAAAGACGGCAAGCTTAAAATCAGGCTGTTGGCCGATAAGTCAATCCTTGAACTGTATGCCCAAGATGGTGAGTCAGTCATGACCGACTGGGTTTTCCCGACGCAACACGAGGGAGGAATCAGCTTGACTTCGGAGGGGGGAAAGGCAAAATTGAACAGTCTAACTATTCATACCCTTCATTAAGAAAATTGAATCCACGGCTATCCTGCTATCAACTGCATTTCAAGTTGGTAGCAGGATATTTTTTTAGGAAGTCTTTGCCGGAATAGTATCATTTGGCAAAGGGAAAGTAAATTATTTTAAAAATTAGCCGTAATTTTCGGCTTTACTTTTTCCCGCACAAATGAAAACCTTCCAAGTCATTTCTCCCGTTGGCGGCTCAGTCTATCTTGAGCGCGAATACATCACTGCGAATCAAATTGAAGTTACTCTGGCAAAAGCCAAAACTGCTCAAAAAGCTTGGAAAAACGTTCCTTTGGCTGAACGAATTGCTATTTGCGAAAGAGCGGTTGACTATTTTTTAACCCATGCCGATGCCATTGGCGAAGAACTCACGTGGCAAATGGGGCGCCCGATTGCGTATACACCCAACGAAATTCGCCGTGGATTTCAGGAGCGCGCTCGCTACATGATGCAGGCAGCCAACGGAGCGTTGGCCGATGTTTCGGTATCGGAAAAGGAAGGATTTCAACGCTTTATTCGTCGCGAAGCGTTGGGCACGGTGTTCGTAGTAGCTCCCTGGAATTATCCTTATTTGACATCCGTGAACGTCGTTATTCCGGCATTATTGGCGGGTAATGTCGTTATCTTAAAACACGCTCAACAAACACCTCTTTGCGCAGAACGTTACGCCGAAGCCTTCAAGGCGGCGGGTTTGCCCGAAGGTGTATTCCAATATGTCCATACCACACACGACTACGTAGCTCGCATTATCGCAGATTCCCGCGTTGATTTTGTAGCTTTTACGGGTTCCGTTTCGGGCGGACATGCTGTACAACGAGCTGCTTCCGAGCGTTTTATGGCAACGGGGCTGGAGTTGGGTGGAAAAGACCCGGCTTACGTACGTGCAGATGCGCCTTTGGCCTTTTCGATTGAAAATCTGGTAGATGGAGCGTTGTTCAATTCGGGGCAATCGTGCTGCAGGATTGAGCGCATTTACGTTCATGAAAAAGTCTATGATGATTTTGTACAGGGGGCTGTAGCCCTTGTGAATCAATATGTTTTGGGAAATCCCTTGGATGCCGGGGTTCATCTCGGGCCCATGGTTCGTACTTCGGCGGCGGAGTTTGTGCGGGCTCAAATTCGCGAAGCCGTCAGCCAAGGAGCCGATGCGTTGATTGACCCGTCGCTGTTTTCGTTTAACCAAATAGGAACCCCTTATTTGGCACCGCAATTGCTGGTCAATGTCAATCATTCGATGCGTATTATGAATGAAGAAACCTTCGGCCCGGCCGTGGGCATTATGAAAGTAAGCAGCGACGAAGAGGCGATTCAACTCATGAACGACAGCGACTACGGTCTCACAGCTTCTGTTTGGACAAGCGATGCCGACGCTGCTCTAAACATCGGAAACCAAATCGAAACGGGAACGTGGTTTATGAATCGCTGCGATTACCTCGACCCCGAACTCGCCTGGACGGGCGTCAAAGATTCCGGTCGTGGCTGTACCCTATCGGCATTAGGTTACGAAGCATTAACAAGACCCAAATCGTTTCATTTGCGGGTTTCGGGTTTTTGATAGATAGAAAAAGCGAAGCGAGCCAAAGCAATTTTAAAACAAAAAACCTGATTTGTCACTCTGAAAGAGTCTAATCGAGGTTGTTTTATATATCTCGAAGACAGACAATCAATGTGACAAATTAGGAAAGTAACATATTTATGAAAATCGGTCTTTTAGAGTGTGACCATGTACGGGAAGAATTCCGTTCAATTGCGGGCGATTACCGTGATATGTTCCCTGCCTTGTTTCGGCCACTTGCTCCGGAGTGGGAGTTTGTATTTTACGACGTTGTGAATGGCCATTTTCCAGCCTCGGCAGCCGAATGTGATGCCTATATTTGCACTGGTTCTAAAAGTTCTGTCTACGACGAGGAACCTTGGATTCATACCTTAAAAGCATTGGTTCAACAAATCTATCACCAACAAAAAATCTTCCTCGGCGTATGCTTTGGGCATCAAATGCTGGGAAAAGCGTTGGGCGGGAAAGTTCAAAAATCAGCCGCCGGATGGTGCGTGGGGATTCATACGTTTACAGTAAGTCAACAACTCGCTTGGATGCAGCCATGGCAGGAAAACGTTAATTTGTTGATGATGTGTCAGGATCAAGTACAGCAATTACCGCCCGACGGCGTTGTATTGGCTTCTTCCGCTGACTGTCCTGTGGCGATGTTTCGGGTAGGGGAGCGGATGTTGGGGGTGCAGGCGCATCCTGAATTTCCGGTTCCTTACGAAGAAGCCCTCATGCGCTCACGCGTAGAGCGGATCGGCGCTGAAAAAACAACACTGGGATTGGAAAGCCTTTCGCAACCACTGCACAGTACGCTGATGGCAACATGGATGGTTGAGTTTGTAAAATTGGCAAAAAGCCACTTACTTGACAAAAAATTAAACAAATGATAGTTGCCCAATTTCAGGTAAGTGAGTTAGCAGGATTTCTTAAATACGGTATTTCGGGCCTCAGTGCCATTGCATTTATATTGTCTTTTTACCTGCTCAGTCGCGAAAGCAGCCGTCCAAAACCACGGGCTGAGATGCTCCGCTCCATCCGAATGTTTATGGGGCTTACGCTGATTTTGGGAGTAGTATCCGGAGTAGCAGGGATTATAAACCCTACCGACCCCGAACCTGAAAAGAAGAAAACTTTGCCTAAAAAATCGTCTTTGGTAAAGAAAATAGTGGCTCCGCGTAAAATTTGGTCGATTGAAGTTTACTACGATGCAGGAGCCGAGCCGTTGGCCCAACAAATCGCCGATGAATTACAGGCCTATAAAGATTATGATGTCCAAACGACGGTGTTAACAAGCTCCCGAAAAAA
The DNA here is from genome assembly GCF_027484545.1 of Runella sp. Taxonomy (GTDB): domain Bacteria; phylum Bacteroidota; class Bacteroidia; order Cytophagales; family Spirosomataceae; genus Runella. Next base: position 4,643 of record NZ_JAIXST010000169.1, read on the forward strand.
GGAATTGAAAATCACCCGAAGTCAAATTCGCTACGAATTGCTTGAAAAGGACCCCGCCTCGCAGCTTCAAAAGCGAGTAGCCAAAGTACTCCCGCAGGACGTAATTCTGACCCTCAAACAAATTACTACTTCTTCGCCTGATTACATCAGTGTGTTTGTGTGTGATTAGTGAAGTTGGGGGTGAGAATATTTGGAAATGGCAAAAGATTAAACATCAGCAATGGCAGGCAAGAAAATCTTCATAACATAGTTATTAAGAAAAATTGAGATAGCAAAGAAATTGATGGGTTTCCAGATATGGGCAAATAAGCGTGTTAGATTTTTACGCTTATTTGCTTTGTAATGAACGTACTTGTTAGGCGTTTTTAATATTAAATCCCATGCTGCGTTTTCATTATTTGCTTTTCTGGTTTGCATGTTTGGCGATGGTTGGATGCTCGCCGGAGCTTCCGGAAGAGATCGCGGCGGCATACAAACAATTGCCCGACGAATTGGATTACAATCTGCACGTCAAACCCATTTTGGCCGATAAATGCTTTGCCTGTCACGGGCCCGACAAAGCCAAACAAAAGGCGGGTTTGCGGCTCGATATTGCCGAGTTTGCGTTTGCCAGCCTTCCCAAACATTCCGATAAAGTGGCCATTGACCCGGGCGATTTGAAAGACAGTGAGATGTTTCACCGCATTCTTTCCTCTGACCCTGACTACATGATGCCCACCCCGAATTCTCACCTAAGCCTGACTGCTCAGGAAAAGGCGGTTTTGGTGAAATGGATAGAAGACGGTGCCGAATACAAGCCACATTGGGCGTTTGTGGCTCCTGAAAAATCCGACGTTCCAGATGTGAAAAACGAGGATTGGGTCATTAATCCGATTGACAATTTTATTCTCAAAAAACTCGAAGAGGAAAAACTGAAACCCGCAAAGTTGGCAGACAAAGAAACGTTACTTCGTCGATTGTCACTGGATTTGACGGGTTTACCACCTACGTTGCCCGAAATTGACGCGTTTCTGAAAGATAATTCGCCCAAGGCTTACGAAAAACAAGTAGATCGTTTGCTCAATTCGCCGCATTATGGTGAGAAAATGACAGTTGACTGGCTTGATTTGGCGCGTTTTGCCGATTCTCACGGCTATACGGTGGACCGTCTGCGCGATATGTCACCCTACCGCGATTGGGTCATTGGCGCGTTCAACAAAAATATGCCGTATGACAAATTTGTTCATTGGCAGTTGGCAGGCGACTTGATGCCAAAGGCTAATAAAGACATGCTGATTGCTACTGCCTTCAACCGCAATCACCAGCAAAATCTGGAGGGTGGTATCATCGAAGAAGAGTTTCAAACGGAATACGTAATAGACCGTACCAATACGTTTGGTGATGCATTTTTGGGACTTTCGGTGGGCTGCGCCAAATGCCACGACCACAAATACGATCCTATTTCGCAGAAGAATTATTACGAGTTGTTCAGTTTTTTTAATAACGTAAAAGAAGCTGGACAGATTTCCTGGGACGATGCCATGCCTTCACCTACATTGCTGTTGCCCACGCCTCAGCAGGAAAAAATACAGCAATTTATTACGACCCAAATCAAACGGCAGGAAGCAGTTATTGCCCAAGCAAAAACAAATTCAGTGGGAAATTTTGGAAAGTGGTTGGCTGCCAACGGTCACCAACAATTGGCTAACCAACCAATTCCGCAAACGGGATTAGTCGCGCATTTTGGGTTTGAAAACGACCTGAAAAATAGCCTTAAGCCTACTCAATCAGGTCGAATGCTTCGTGAATCCGGAGAAGAGCCTGCCGCGTTTGCCGACCGAGGTACGGGTAAAGCATTGGCGCTCAACGGTGATGTGTGGCTGGATTTGGATTGTGTGGGTGCCTATCGAAAATCGCAACCGTTCAGCGTGGGGATTTGGGTCAATATTCCGAAAAACTTGAAAGAAGGTGTCATTATTCATAAAAGTCAAGCGGAGCGGCTCTACAATTTCAGGGGTTGGCACTTGTATTTGAAAAACAATAAGTTTGAACTCAATATGGCGCACGTTGCGCCGTCAAATGCCATTACACGCGTATCGAAGCAATCGGTTGCGCGTGATAAATGGATTCAGTTGACCATCACCTACGATGGATCTTCCCGAGCGCAGGGATTTCGCCTGTTTCAGGACGGCAATGAGTTGGCAATCGAAACTACGATGGACCAACTTCAAAAAGATATTTTGTTTCGGTCGCGGGAGCAATCGGGTATACAGGTAGGCGGCTGGTGGCGCGGATGGGGCTTCACTTCCGGGAAAGTTGATGATATTACGTTTTACGACCGTGTGTTGACACCCTTTGAATTGAAACAATTGGCAAAAAAAACCAATTGGAACGCTATTGCGACTAAAAGTAAAGCACAACTTTTGGCGGTCGAATTGGCTGATTTGAAAGAATATTACCTGTCGGCCATGGAGCCGAGTGTGCTCGTGGCGAGTCAGAAACTGCAGCAATTGCGGGCATCTTTGGCCGATTCAACTGAGAAGGTCAAAGAATTGATGGTGATGCAGGAAATGCCGAAACCGAAAAAAGCCCACGTACTTCTGCGCGGCAATTACGATGCTTTTGGCGAAGAAGTGTTTCCCAATACACCTGAGTCCATTTTAGCTTTTCCCGAAGATTTACCCAAAAACCGCTACGGATTAGCCCAGTGGCTGACGCACGAAGACCATCCTCTGACGTCGCGGGTAACGGTGAATCGTTTATGGCAAAATTTCTTTGGAACGGGTTTAGTCAAAACCACCGAAGATTTTGGAAATCAGGGAGAACTGCCAAGCCATTTGGCTTTGTTGGATTATCTGGCAGTTACGTTCAGAGAAAGCGGATGGAATGTAAAAAAGTTAAACAAACTCATCGTGATGTCGGCAACGTACCGCCAGGCTTCCCAAACCACCAAAGAGGCTCGTGAAAAAGACCCCGAAAATCGTTGGTTATCGCACGGACCTTCTTACCGCTTGACTGCTGAAATGATTCGCGACAATGCGCTTGTCGCGAGTGGTTTGTTAAATCCAACAATAGGCGGAGCAAGTGTAAAGTCTTATCAGCCCGAAGATTTATGGAAAATCAACAGTGCCAATTACGTGCGTGATTCGGGTGATGCCGTGTACCGACGAAGTTTGTATATTTTGGCTAAACGGGCCGTTCCCAATCCTACGCTTTCGACTTTCGATGCTACGTCGCGGAGTTTTTGCGTAGTGCGTCGTCAAAAAACCAATACGCCGTTGCAAGCCTTAGTCACGCTCAATGACCCGACGTTTGTGGAAGCTGCCAAAGTAATGGGCGAACAAATGGCGAGAATACCCAATACCCAACAGGCGATTGTAACCGGTTACCGAAAACTGACCGGGCGTCGACCTTCGGCAAAAGAAGTGGAGTTGCTGGTTGGTTTACAGCAATCGCAATGGAAGAAATTTAAAGAAAATCCGTTGAAAGCGAACGGTTGGTTAACTGCCGGGCAATACGTAGCGGATGCGAAATTGGATGCCTCACTCGTAGCGGCCAATGCCGTGGTAGCGAGTACGATACTGAATTCAGATGCAAGTTTAACGAAGAGATAAAAACCCCACCCCTCCCCCTCCCCAATTTAGGGAGGGGTGAAAACTCCCTTCCCCCACTTGGGGGAAGGGTTGGGGATGGGGGCAAACAATACCACCATGTCACATCATCACGACGACGACTTTAGACTACATACGCCTGATTTTCAGGGGTTGAACAAACAACTCGACCGGCGGCATTTCCTGACCAAAACCTCGTTGGGGTTGGGGGCGTTGGCGGTAGGGTCACTCTTTGGGGCGAAACATCTTTTCGGGGCTTCACCCAAAGTAGCGGAAGAAAGTTCGGCCAATTTTGAAGAAGAGATTTTGAAGGCATTGCCCCATATTGCTCCCAAGGCCAAACGGGTAGTGTATCTGTTCATGGCGGGTGGGCCGTCGCAATTTGAGACCTTTGATTACAAACCCAAACTCTACGAAATGGCAGGGCAAAACCTGCCCGATTCGGTCAGAAAAGGACAACGGTTGACGGGAATGAGCGCCAATCAAAGTGCCTTACCCGTCGTGCCATCCATTTATAAATTTAACCAACACGGCAAAAATCAAACGTGGATCAGTGAATTGTTGCCTTATACGGCGCAGGTGATTGACGAGTTATGTTTGGTAAAATCCATTCATTCCGAGGCGATTAACCACGACCCGGCCATTACTTTTTTCCAAACGGGAAATCAACTCCCGGGCCGTCCTTCGATTGGTTCGTGGGTGAGTTATGGGTTGGGCTCCGACAATCACAATTTGCCGACGTTCATTGTCCTGGTTTCCAAAAATGCTCCCAAAGACCAGCCATTGTATGCGCGGTTGTGGGGCAATGGTTTTTTGCCTTCCAAACATCAGGGCGTCCAATTTCGGTCGGGAAAAGATCCTGTGTTATTTCTCAACAATCCCGAAGGGTACGAAGGCAAGGACCGGAAAGAAATGTTAGATTATTTGACTAAACTCAATCAACTTCAAAACGAGGCCTACGGTGACCCCGAAGTGGATGCCCGAATTGCGCAGTACGAAATGGCGTATCGAATGCAGACATCGGTGCCTGAAGTGATGGATTTGTCGGGAGAATCGGAGGAAGTTTTTCAATTGTACGGTCCCGATAGCCGAGATTCAGGTTCGTATGCCGCCAATTGTATTTTAGCGCGAAAATTGCTCGAAAAAGACGTCAAATTTGTTCAGTTGTATCACCAGGGTTGGGACCAACACAACGATTTACCCATAGCAATTACCAACCAATGCAAGCAAGTTGATCAGGCTACGGCAGCGCTGATTATTGACCTCAAACGTCGCGGAATGTTAGATGATACATTGGTGATTTGGGGCGGAGAATTTGGGCGGACAGTGTATTCACAAGGCAAACTTTCGGCGGATAATTACGGTCGCGATCATCATCCGAGATGTTTCACGATGTGGATGGCCGGGGCAGGAGTAAAGCCCGGTATCAGTTACGGCGAAACGGATGATTTTAGTTACAACATCATCAAAGACCCCGTCCATGTTCACGACTTTCACGCCACGATTATGCACTTGTTAGGCGTTGATCACGAACGACTTACCTATAAATTTCAAGGACGGCGTTTTCGTTTGACGGATGTACACGGGAAGTTGGTGAAGGGGATTTTGGCGTAAATCCTTTTCCACTCACTCAAAAGTTTAGGCCATTTTTTCTGGCCATTTTACATTTTTCAGATAGGCTCGCGCTTCGTCATTTTTTGCTTTTAGCGCTGCATCCAAGGTGTCATATTTTTTTACCTCGCGTGCTTTTTTGACTATTTTAATGCCTTTTTCCATAATTATTCTTTTTCTCAATCAAAAATGCTTCGTAAGCTTTACCTACTTCAAAAATTTCTGGCAAGTTATTGATAAAACCAAAAATAACGTATTCCCGTTTAAAATCCTTGTGAAATTTCGCAATGATAATACGGTAAAGCCGTGTTCGAGAAGGAGTACTGCCTTTGAAGAATACTTTTGCTCCTTCAAATTCCATGAAAAATACGCCTAATGTTTCTACTACGGTAGCTAAAACCTTTTCCATATCTTGATTATTGCTTACCGCCAAGTCACTTAGTTGACCGTTTTCGTCTTTATCAACCAACGACAAGTTGAAGATAAATTGCGTATCATCTATAAGTTCATAGGCAATCACTTTATGGATTAAATTACTTTCGCTGACACTATCAAATTCAAATAGCAGTTCGCGTTTGATTTTTCTGAATGAATAACTCGGTTGGTCTATGCGTTAAATATAAACACTGCTGCAATAATCTCAAACAGTTATTTCTGCGCCAAAATTTACCGGTAACAATGAAAAGGTGTGTACTTTTATAATCAATTGAAAATCTATTAAATGAAAAGCTTACTTCTTTTCCTGTTCTCTTTTTGTTGTCTTCAATTCGCCTTTGCCCAACCCCAAAAGCTCTCTAACTACAACGTCGTCTGGACTTCTCAGAGCAAAAATTCTTCGGAATCCATGCCGTGCGGCGGGGGAGATATTGGCCTGAATGTGTCGGTGGAAAAGGACGAAGTGCTGTTTTATTTATCCAAAAGCGGCACGTTTGATGAGAATAATGCGATGCTCAAGTTGGGGCGCGTTCGATTGAAATTGTCTCCGAATCCGTTTACAGATGTCCCTTTTAAGCAGGAACTTCGATTGCAGGAAGGTGGTGTAAGAATAACCAGTGGTACTACCCAAATCAATCTGTGGGTGGATGTGTTTCGCCCTGTGGTTCACGTAGATATACAAAGTGTCAAACCCGTTAAAATCGCAGCAACGTATGAGTCTTGGCGAGCTGAGGATCTATTGGTGCAAGGCACTGCATTGCGAGAAAATTCCTACAAAGTAGCCCAAAAATTCGAGGTCAAAACGTATAATGATGAAATCGGTTTTAACGATGATGAAGTGCTTTTTTATCATCGAAATCGCAACGATGTAGAAAACGTGTTTGACTACACCGTGCGGATGGAAGGCATGGATTCCGTAAAGAATCAACTCTTTGACCCACTGAAAAACAATACGTTTGGTGGAGCAATGAAGGGTGAAAATATGAAGCCGGCAGGGATAACTTCGGGTCAATATGCCGATACGGAATTTAAAGCGTGGGCGTTGGAAACGACTAAATCGGTTCGTTCGCAACACATTGAAATTGCTCTGCATTCAGCGCAAACCAACACGTTGGAGGAATGGAAATCGCCCTTAAAAACAATCCAAAAAGAAGCCGCGCAAAACCCAAAGGCAGATTTAGCGAAAACCCGTGAATGGTGGCAACAATTTTGGAATCGAAGTTATATTTTCATTGAGGGAAAAGACAGCACGATTTCGCGCAATTACCAACTCTTTCGCTATCAATTGGGTTGTAATGCGTATGGAAAATGGCCGACCAAATTTAACGGCGGCTTATTCACATTTGACCCGAGTTTTGTGGATAAAAAATACAATCACACCCCTGATTTTCGATTGTGGGGAGGTGGGACGATGACGGCTCAAAATCAACGTTTGGTGTATTTTCCGATGTTCAAAAGTGGAGATTTTGACCTATTGAAACCGCAATTTGACTTTTATCTGCGTTCGCAACGCAATGCCGAACTCCGTTCCAAAGTGTACTGGAATCATGATGGAGCCTGTTTTACGGAACAAATCGAAAATTTTGGTTTACCCAACGTGTTTGAATATGGCCTGAAACGTCCGGAAGGCTATGATCCGGGCATGGAATACAACGCATGGCTTGAATATCAGTGGGAAACCGTGTTTGAGTTTTGCTTGATGATGCTCGAAACCGAGCGCTACAAAGGTCGAAATATCAAGGAATACGTGCCTTTCATCGAAAGTTGTCTTACTTTTTTCGATGAACATTATCAATTGTTAGCTAAAAAACGCGGCACAAAACCATTTGATGAAAAAGGAAACTACGTTTTTTACCCCAGTTCAGCCGGTGAAACCTTCAAAATGACCTACAATTCGGCTACGTTGATTGCGGCCCTGAAAGTGATTCTAACACGAATGTTAGAGCTACCCGATGCGTATTTGGAAGCCAAACAACGGGAACGATGGACAACGATGCTTAAACGAATTCCACCTTTGCCATTTCAGGAGTTTGACGGACATAAAACCTTAGCACCTGCCGTGGCCTGGGCACGAGTCCAAAATACAGAAACGCCGCAGTTGTATCCTGTTTTTCCGTGGGGAATTTACGGTGTAGGAAAACTTGATTTGGATGTTGCCGTCAATACTTACAAATATGACCCGCACGCGGTTCAGTTTAAAAGCCATGTTGGGTGGCGGCAGTACAGCATCTTTGCCGCTCGTTTGGGTTTGACTGAAGAAGCCGCCGAATTAACTCGCCTCAAATTCAAGGATTCCAACCATCGTTTCCCCACTTTTTGGGGGCCGGGTTTTGATTGGACTCCCGACCATAATTGGGGCGGTTCCGCCATGATTGGTTTGCAGGAAATGCTGATGCAGGTAGATGGCAAAAAGATTTATCTGCTGCCCGCTTGGCCCAACGAGTGGAACGCAACATTTAAACTGCACGCTCCTTACAATACCACAGTAGAAGGGAATGTCAAAAACGGTAAAATGGAAGAGTTGAAAGTCACGCCGGCGTCGCGAACTGCGGATGTGATTTTGATGAAATAATGACTATGAAAAAAATGGTATTGTACGGCCTTTTGTGGCTTGTAAATAGCTATCTCCAAGCGCAAACTCCCTTGCCTGACCCCTTGTTGATGAACAACGGTCAACGGGTAAAAACGCTGGAACAATGGCATACGCAACGACGCAAAGAACTGCTGGAGTTGTTTGCCAACGAAATGTACGGACATTCGCCCAAGCGACCTGCCGAAATGCGTTTTGAGGTTTTTGAGGAGGATAAAAAAGCGTTGAACGGAAAAGCAACGCGTCGACAAGTAGCCGTTTATATTAATGGCAAATCGGATGGTCCGCGAATGGATTTGTTAATTTATATTCCAAACCATGTGAAAGGCCGCGTTCCTGCTATTTTAGGGCTGAATTTTTGGGGAAATCACGCCGTTCATCCCGACCCTAACATCAGAATTACGCAAAGTTGGATGGAATCCGGAAAGGGAAATCCGTACGCTAATCATTCGTGTGTGGTCAATCACCAAGCCACCGAAGCCTGTCGGGGAACCAATGCTAATCAATGGCCGATTGATTCCATTTTAGACCGAGGTTACGCGTTGGTGACGGCTTATCGTGAAGATATTGCTTCCGATGATGCCAAAACCGGGCTTCAAAAAGGGGTCCATACACTGTATCCTGAATTGCAAAACAAAGGCGATAATTTCGGGACTATCGCGGCTTGGGCGTGGGCACTGAGCCGAGCCATGGATTATTTGGAAACCGATAAAGCCATTGATGCCGAAAAAGTAGCGGTTTTTGGTTGGTCGCGTTTGGGGAAAGGGGCATTGTGGGCGGGTGCCACTGATGAACGTTTTGCGATGGTCATCAGCAACGAATCCGGAGCGGGTGGGGCCAAATTGTTTCATCGGGGCGTGGGCGAAAATATCCGCCGATTGTGTACCGTTTTTCCGCATTGGTATGCTGCCAATTTTAAAAAATACATGGATAAAGATACCCTGCTGCCCTTTGACCAGCATGAGGTGATTGCGCTCGTGGCACCGCGTCCCGTTTACATTGCAAGTGCGGTAGATGATAAAGGGGCTGACCCTGAAGGCGAATTTGCCGGAGCCAAAGCGGCCGAAGTCGTATATCGTTTTTTAGGAAAAGAAGGGTTGCCAACGGAAAAAATTCCAATACTCAATACTTCTGTTCAAGGCCAAATCGGCTATCATATTCGTTCGGGTGGACACGATGTGACCTTGTTTGATTGGCAACAATACCTGAACTTTGCGGATAAACATTTTAAATAGCTTCTTCTAAACCCTCTATGAGCCTTTACAGAAAATTACTGATTGTATGCTTGACCTGTTTGTTAAGCCAAGCCGCTTGGGCGGTAAAAATTGATACCGTGGAAACCTACAGTGCTTCCATGAAAAAAAGCATCAAGGCCGTAGTCATTACGCCCGATTCTTACGATGGAAACAAGGAGTTTCCGGTCGTTTATTTGTTGCATGGTTACAGCGACAGTTACAACGGATGGGTTAAAAAAGCGCCTTTCATGCGGGAAGCGGCCGATACGTATCAAACCATTATCGTGTGTCCCGACGGCGGTTTTTCGAGTTGGTACTGGGATAGTCCCGTTGACCCGACGATGCGCTATGAAACCTACGTTTCCAATGAATTGGTGGCATGGGTTGACAGTAAATACAAAACCATCAAAAGCCGCGCAGGAAGAGGAATTACTGGACTGAGCATGGGTGGACACGGAGCGTTGTATTTGGCACTCAAACACCAGGATGTATTCGGAACGGCTGGAAGTATGAGTGGCGGTGTGGATATTCGTCCATTTCCCAATAACTGGGAAATGGCCAAACGCTTGGGTAAGTATTCAGAAGCTCCCGAAAATTGGGAAAAGAACACGGTCATCAATATTCTGCACTTGTTGACACCCAATTCGTTAGCGTTAATTATTGATTGTGGCAGTGAAGACTTTTTCTATCGGGTCAATAACAATCTGCACGATAAACTGTCAGAACGCAATATTCCGCACGATTATATTTCCCGTCCTGGTGGACATAATTGGGTGTATTGGAACAGTGCCGTGAGTTACCAATTGCTGTTTATGAAGCAGTATTTTGATAAGCAGAAAAGCAAATAACGGCATGTCCATCAAACATTTTGTTCGCGACAGTTGGTTGACGGCTTCTTATTATACGGGTTTAAGTCAATTGTACAATGCTTTGGCAGGGCGAAAACGGGGTATTGTCTCGTATCATAACGTACTCCCTGTGAGTGAGTTGTTGTCGTACGATACCTACAATGTGGACGTAGCTGCGGCGGTGTTTGATAAGCAATTGACATTCCTGAAAAAACATTTCCGTGTGTTGCCCATTCAGGAATTGGAAAACCCAAAAGCGCAGGGAATCTTTTTGACCGTGGACGATGGAATGCTGAATAATTATGAAATCCTGGCTCCGATTTTGGCACAACATGATTTCTCTGCACTTTTTGCCATTTGCCCGGCCCTAATTGACGGAGAGATTCCGCATATTTGGCGCGACCATCTGTTTTTGTTACTACAACAGGCACAGGGACAAGATGTGCTTCTTCCCATCAATCAATACCAAAGATCTTTTAAAGTAACGGCAGACTTAGGAAATCTTAATTCGCTGACAAGGCAGCTTAAAAAGTATGTTTACGAAAATCAAGTGGCTGATATTTACGGACTTGTTCGCGAAATCTGTGAGAAAAATAAATGGCCTTATTCCCAAATTTCCCACGACCCGCTTCGCTATCAGTTTATGAATTGGGCACAAATTCAGGATTTAACAAAGCAAGGCCACCGCATTGCCTCGCATACCATGACGCATCGCGTTTTGAAGTTTTTGTCAGAGGAGGATAAACAATACGAGCTTTTGGAATCAAAAAAATGCCTTGAAAGTCAGCTGTCATTGTCTGTTGATATTTTAGTGTATCCTTACGGAAGTATGGCCGAGATTGATAATGCAACGGTAAGCGCCGCGCAGGAGGCGGGTTATAAAATGGCGTTGATGAATATTCAAGCTCCTTCACTCGCTTACTCAGCTCTCACCCAACCGCGTTTTGCATTTCCACCCATTACCGATACCGCTCATTTACACGCAATTGTGTCGGGGTATAAGTTTTTGTTTCGGTAGATTCTCCGAAAAATCGTACTTTTCCGTCGAATTTTTACAGTTGACCCATGCACTCGCTTTCTGACGAACAATTACTGCTCGAACTTCGTAGCGATAAGGCTGCATTGGCATTTCGTGCGTTGTATGAGCGTTTTGCGAAAAAGCTGTACAAACTGGCGTATCAGAAAACAACCTCAACCGAAACAGCCGAGGAAATTGTGCAAGAGGTGTTTGTGAGTTTGTGGGAAAAATGCGAGAGTTTATTGATTGGCAACGTCGAAAATTACTTACTGTCGGCAGTTCGTTATCAAGTCATCAATCACCTCCGAAACGTCATTTCACAGCGAAAATTTGTTGAACCATAAGAGCAAAATCAAGCATTCACGCAGGAAGCTGAACTTCCCATAACGGTTGAAGACCTTCAAAAAGCCCTCGAAAAATCTCTGCAAACATTGCCAGAAAAGACTCAACATGTATTTCGGATGAGTCGCTACGAATACCTCTCACACCGCGAAATAGCCCAACAACTCGACCTCACCGAAAAGTCGGTTGAATACCACATTACCCAAGCCCTGCGCCACCTTCGTACCCATCTTCGTGACTTTTTAGTATTGCTACTTTTAGGGTATTTGTAAATTTTCCAAGATTTTTTAAAATTCTTTTAGGGGTACGTCCCTTTTTCACGACCTTAGGTTTGAAAACAACTTACAAGAATGAGTAAGCAGTCTTTTGAGCATTTATTGGAGAAGTACCTTGCAGGAGAATGTACCCCTGCCGAAAAACGGTTGGTGGAGCAATGGTACGACCTAATGGGTAATGAAATGCAACCGCCTCAAAGTGAGGCTGATTGGAAAGTCGTAAAAGCCAAAATGTGGCTAAAGGTTCGGAAAGAAGCCAATATCACGGAGCCTACGGTGATTCCTTTTTTCAAAAATCTATTTTTCGTGCAGTGACAGCCGCCTGTGTGGTGGTAGCGGTAAGTGTAGCTTTCTGGGTGTATCAACAGACTCAATTACAAAAGGTTACTCAATTAACGGGCAAAGAATACAACGGACGAGTGGAGTGGGAGAATCAAACCCAAAGTGCAAAAACAGTACTGCTGTCAGACGGCAGTAAAGTTCAACTCCAACCCAAGGCGCGTCTGATTTCGCCCAAGACTTTTAACGATGATGTACGTGAGATTAAGCTGGAAGGAGATGCTTTTTTTGAGATAACTCACAATCCCCAAAAACCATTCTTGGTCAACGTCGGCAATGTCGTTACCAAAGTTTTAGGGACAAGTTTTTGGATACGGGCAACCGAAGATAAGCAAATAGGAGTTGGTGTGAAAACGGGCAAAGTTGCCGTATTTGAGAAAAAAATAGGAGGTAAAGAAAAAGATAATGGAGTGGTACTAACGCCCAATTTGAAGGTGACTTATTTTGCCGAACAACAGCATTTTGTGGCGGGATTGGTGGAAAAACCTGAAATTATTAAAGCCGCAGATGTTACTTCATTTGAGTTTGATTTTCAAAATACCTCCTTGATTAAAGTCGTTGAAACCTTGGAAAAAGCTTACGGCATTGAATTGTTTTTTGAGAATGAATTACTCAAAAACTGTACGCTAACAGGCAATTTGCAAGGAATGGAAATGTACGAAAAATTAGAAGCAATTTGCCAATCGTTGGGGGCATCGTACCAAGTGCAGGGTACGCGAATTGTTCTCAATGGTAAAGGTTGTCAGTAAGTTCCGTTTACAGTTTAAATAAAAAATCGGTTGTGCGGCCACACAACCGATTCGTAAAAATACCCGAACCTTCCGGTCAAGTTGCAGTTCGGGCAGTGATTTGTCTATTGTCTAAACAAAACCTTTAGTTAAACCTATGCAAAATTCTACAAATGTCAAACACGTTTTGACAAAAATCATGAAAGTATCTTTTACGCAGCTCATCTTGGTATTTTTAATGGTGGGAAATTCGCTGGCGCACAAAACCCACGGGCAGGATTTTTTGGAACGGAATGTCTCGCTCAAATTACAAGATAAAGTAATACACGAAGTTTTAGCGCAACTCGAAAAAACGGCCGAGGTGAAGTTTATTTACAGCCCCAAACTCATTCAAGCTGACCGAAAAGTAACGCTTGTAGCCCAAAATGAAAGGTTATCAGAAGTACTCAATCGGTTTTTTAATCCATTGAAAATCAGTTACAAAACTTTCAAAAATCAAATTGTGCTGAGTACCACTACCGACACGCCTGATGCTTCCCCAAAGCCCGAGCCGACGGTGGTAGTCGCGCCCGTCGAAGGCAAAGTAAAAGATAAAAGCGGAGCCTCAATGCCTGGCGTAAGTGTACAGGTAAAAGGCACAACCCGTGGGACAATTTCTGACCCCGAAGGCAATTTTAAACTCAATGCCGATACAGGCGAAATCCTCGTTTTTTCGTTTGTGGGCTACCAAGCCAAAGAAGTACGCATCGAAAACCTAAGTCAAGCGCTTAATATCACACTTAGCGAAAGCGCTTCGGCTTTGAATGAAGTAGTGGTAATAGGCTCGCGTGGCGTACCTCGCACCGACGTAGAACGACCTGTTCCTGTGGATGTTATCAGTGCCAAAGAACTCCAAGGTACTGGCCAAGTAGAATTGGCACAAATGGTACAATTTAATTCACCCTCGTTCAATTCGGCCAAAACGGGTATCAATGGCGTAGCCAATTATGCCGATCCAGCTACTCTACGTGGGCTATCGCCCGACCAAATGTTGGTGTTGGTAGATGGCAAACGTCGCCACCAATTTTCGGGTTTGAACCTGAACGTGACAGTAGGTTTAGGAACAGTTGTCACTGACATGAATTCGATTCCGTCGCTTGCCATGGAGCGTATTGAGGTCTTGCGCGACGGGGCTGCCGCTCAGTATGGCTCAGATGCGATCGCAGGAATCGTCAATTTGGCTTTAAACAAAAGCGTAGGCAAAGGCACTTTCAAAACCCAGTATGGCGTAACTAAAATGGGTGACGGTGCTACGTATTTAGGAGCTTTCAATTACGGGTTTAAGTTGGGAAAAGAAAAAAGCTACCTCAATTTGTCGTTGCAGTACCAGCACGCCGATGCCACCGACCGCTCCGATTTTTATAATCCTCGTCCCGTAACTGGCGGTACTTACACAGGTATTTATTCCAATACCCAAGCCACCGACGAGGCCACCCGTGAAGCCCGAAAAGTGTGGCCTGCGTATGGAGCCTTCAAAGTAGGGCAGTACGGAAGCAACCAAACTTCGGCTTATCAGGGCTTTTACAACTTGGGCTATCCTTTGGCGAAGGGTTGGAACCTGTACAGTTTCGGTGGCGTATCGTTGAAAGACGTCAAAGCACTGGGCTTTTTTCGCGTAGCCACAGCTACTAACGCCAACTCAACACCCGAAATTTTCTCTGATGGATACACACCTCAATTGCCCGGAAAAACCCGCGACATCTCGACCGTAGTAGGATTGAGTCGCAAACTCAACGATGGTTGGAACTTAGATTTTAGCACAGGCTATGGTTACAACAATCTTGATTTGTGGGCTAAAAACACCACCAATCCTTCGATGGGAACGGCTTCACCCACTGACTTTTACGTAGGGCGTAGCGCATTTGGGCAAAGTACCACCGAAGCCAATATTAACCGCAATTTTAGGGGAGTAGCAGGTACGAAGTCGTTGAACGTGGCTTTGGGAGTACAATTCCGAATGGATCAATTCATTTTGGAAAAAGGCAGCCCCGAATCCTACCAAGTAGGGCCGCTGGCAACAACAAAAAGCAAAGCCCCCGGCTCAAGCGGTCGCTCTGGGATTGCACCCGAAGACGAAACCAATGCCAAGCGCACAAACTTGGGCATTTATGCCGACGTAGAAAGCGACATTACCGACCGTTTTTTGGTTGCAGCGGCGCTTCGCTACGAAAATTACAGTGATTTCGGAGGAAATGTTTCGGGAAAATTGGCTGCTCGTTTAAAACTGACCGAGAGCTTTTCACTTCGTGGTTCTATCAATAAAGGCTTTCGGGCGCCTTCTTTGGCGCAAACTTTTAATAGTGTCACGACTTCAACGGTACAAGCAGGGGCGATTATCCAGACCAAGCAATTACCTAACAACGACCCGCGTTTGGAAAAAATCGGCATTGAAAAACCAACCGCTGAGACTTCTTGGAACTACAATTTGGGCGTAACGGCCAAAGCTGGCGACCAGTTTTTGTTTACTTTGGATGCCTATCAAATTGACATCAAAGATCGTATTATTTTGGCCGAACGCATGATTGTGAGCCAAATTGAGGCATTGAAGCCATTATTTCCTGGTATAAGCGAGGTTCGATTTTTTACCAACCATGTCAATACGACCACCAAAGGTATAGACTTTGTAAGTACATTTAAGCATAGTTTTAACCGTAACAATCGCCTCAACGTAAGCTTGGCGTTAACGGTAAATCAAACCAAAATCACGGGTCAACGCGCAACACCAGATTTATTGCAAGCGGGAACAGCCAATAAGATTTTGGTAATTGATACGGTTAGTATTAGTTTGATAGAAACGGCCCAGCCACGTCAAAAAGCGCATTTGAATATTAGTTATCAAATGGGTAAGTTTAATTTCAATTGGCGTACCTCGTATTTCGGAGCAGTAACGGCTTGGGAAAAACCAACGGGGAAACCGCACATCACCCTGACTTTTGGCGCAAAAACCCTGCACGATATAGCAATTACCTTTGCTCCTTCACCTAAATTGAACTTTAGCTTGGGTAGCAACAACTTCACCAATGTGTATCCTGATCGAGTCGCGCTCAACTTTGCAGGTTATACCAACGGGCAAATACCGTATTCACGAAACGTGAATCAGTTTGGATTTAATGGGGCGTTCTATTATCTGAACGCAACGGTGAATTTTTAAAACTTACCCTTAACTTTCGGGAAGTTGATACTACTTGTATCAACTTCCCGAAAGCCAAATCATCTATGATCAACATCGTTTTTTTGCTCTTTTGCCTTACCCTTGGAATAGTTCTCAAAAAGGTTCCTGCATTGAGCAAAGACGCACATTTAGTCATTAACAACCTCCTTTTGTACGTTTGTTTGCCTGCGGCTACGTTGCTTTATACTTCGTCAACGCAGTTTAGTAAAGCCTATGCGTTACCAATATTAATGCCGTGGATTTCGTTCGGGGGGGCATTTCTGTTTTTTCAATTCTTGAAGAGATTTGTCAAATTTCATCCTCATAGTGAAGCTGTATTAATTCTGACATCGGGGATTCCAAGTGTATCGTTTGTGGGTTTTCCCATATTTGAGTTATTGTACGGTGAAGAAGGAATGCAAATTGGTGTTTTGATGAGTCAGGCAGGATCATTTTTGGTATGCAGTACGCTGGGGATTATTACGGCGTCATATTATGCCAATGCGCAGACCAAAAAATGGGCGTTTTTGCTTGATGTTCTTCGATTTCCTACGTTTATTGCCTTTTGTGTGGCTTTGGTTATCAATTTGTCGGGTTGGATTTTGCCGATAATGGCAACCGATTTATTGAGAAAACTGGCCGCTCCTTTTAGCTTCTTAGCGTTGATTTCGATTGGGATGCAGATAGATTTTCGAGACAAAAATATTAATTGGCGGGCCCTCGGTTGGGGATTGGGTTATAGACTGATTCTTGCCCCCGCTTTGGTATTTGTACTTTTCATGTTAGTTTTGAAACAAAGAGGAGTAGTAGCCGAAATGTGCGTGTTAGGGGCTGCGTTAGGACCCATGAACACCATTGCAATTATTGCGTCCAATTATCGCTTAAACCCAACCTTGGCCGCGCAAATGGTCGGAATTGGCATTCCGTTATCGCTTGTTGTTGTGGCTTTTCTAAACTTTATTATTCACCTGTTCTAAATGAAAAAACTCTTTACTAACCTCACCTTCTGGGTATTAACGGCCATTACGTTAGGCGTTTTATTAGGTCATTTTCGTCCCGATTTGGCTTTGATGAAAATCTTAGAAGAACCCATCAAAGGGCGATTTTTAGGTCAAGAATTGGAAATTGGCGCCACTTTCAGCGAAATGCTCGGTAAAACCTTTATCAGCGTCGTTAAACTCTTTATCAATCCCATTATTTTCTTGACCATTACTCTCGGCATTATTTCGATGGGGGATTTGAAAAAAGTGGGAAAAGTAGGAGCAAAAGCACTTTTGTATTTTGAAGTAGTTACTACTGTTGCTTTGATTGTCGGCATTATTGTGGCCAATATTATCCGCCCAGGCGATGGCGTAACCACCGATAACATCAAAGGCGGTGATATTTCCAAGTACACTAAAACAGCCGAAACCTTTAGCTGGTGGAAGTTTTTTATGGACAATTCTACCCTACAAGTGTTAGTGGTAGCGATTGTATTAGGGGTAGTTTTGAGCAATTATTCAGGTCGCCAAAAGGTAATTGATTTTCTCAGTCCGATTTCAAAAGCGATCTTCAAATCCCTGCACCGCGTCATGTTGCTGGCACCTATTGGGGCTTTTGGAGGAATGGCTTTTACCATTGGAAAGTACGGAATTAAAACTTTAGTACCGCTCGCCAAGTTGATGGCAACAGTATATGTCACTATGGGTATTTTTGTATGTGTAGTGCTTTGGTATATTTTGCGTACGGTCAAAGTGGATTTGTTTAAATTCCTGAAATACATCCGTGAAGAGTTGTTGATTGTATTAGGAACGTCCTCGTCGGAAGCCGCTTTGCCTTCTTTAATGGAAAAACTGGAGAAAATGGGTTGCTCCAAATCGGTAGTGGGGTTGGTTGTTCCTGCGGGTTATTCGTTTAATTTGGACGGTACTACCATTTACCTTTCTATGGCAGTGATTTTTTTGGCGCAGGTATTTAATGTGCATCTAGACATCAGCCAAATGTTGACCATTATCGGCATTTTGATGGTAACTTCCAAGGGAGCGGCGGGTGTGACAGGCAGCGGATTTATTGTACTGGCTTCTACCTTGACAGCACTCAAAGTCATCCCTGTGGAAGGGTTGGCTCTGCTGTTAGGCGTTGACCGCTTTATGTCGGAAGCGCGTGCCATCACTAATTTTATTGGAAATGCCGTGGCGACGGTTTGGTTGGCCAATCATGAAAAAGAGTTTGACCGCAACAAAATGAATTATGCTTTTGGGCACGTTGCAAAGTTTGAAAATATAGAAACTGATAATTTGAATTAAACTTCCCGTATCATAATCACGTGAGGAATGCCATCTTCGAGGTATTCTTCACGTGTTGATTGAAAACCAAAGGATTCATAAAACTTCAAAAGATACATTTGGGCACCGATTTTAATGGGTTGCTGGCTATAGAGTTTTTCACATTGTTTAATCGAATAGGCCATTAGTTTTTGACCTACCCCCTGTCCGCGTACTTTGTTTGAAGTAGCTACTCGCCCAATGGAAGTGTAACCTTCAAATGACAAGTTTACGTCAAAAAGGCGGGTATAAGCAACCAAATCTCCGTCTTCGTCGTACCCTAAACAATGCCATGCAATAAAGTCTTTGCCATCAGCATCGTGGAAAGGACAATTTTGCTCTACTATAAAAACATCAATTCTCAAAGCCAGTACGGCGTAAAGTTGGCGAAGCGAAAGACTGTCAAAAGGAAGGCACTGAAATGTGATGTTACTCATTTTAGGTTAAGTTTGATAACTTTGGCAAAGACTATGTGTCCCCGTTCTAAAAGTTTGGCAAAGTTGGCACAATTTTTCAATTTTCATACACATACGATTTCGCAGAATCCCAAGGAGAAAAGTATCTATAACCTCCTGATTCAGGATGCCGACGAGTTTGAGAATTTACAAAATAACTGGATTTCGGTAGGTATTCATCCGTGGTATACTGATGCAGAAAATTGGAAGGAACAATTGCAGATTGTTGAAAAAACGGCTGTCAATGAATGTGTATTGGCCATTGGAGAATGTGGCCTTGACCGCCTGATTGAGCTTCCCTTGGACAAGCAATTGATGATTTTTGAAGCACAGGTAGCAGTAGCGGAGCGCTTTCAGAAACCGGTCATTATTCATTGCGTACGGGCTTTTAGCGAACTTTTACAGTGGAAAAAGCAAAAAAAACAGACCGTTCCACTCATTGTCCACGGCTTTAACAATAAACCCGAAATGGCCCGACAGTTAGTAGCTCACGGTTTTTATTTTTCGTTGGGTACGGCGTTGCTCCAATCAAATTCAAATGCGGTGAAAGTGTTAAAAATGATTCCCGTTACACGATTGTTTTTAGAGACTGATGATAAAGATATGTCGATTGTAAAGGTGTACGAAGCGGCGGCACTTCATTTAGAAATGACGGTTTGTGCCTTAAAAAACCAAATTTGGACTAACTTTGCGACCGTATTTAAGCGGTAACGAGTAAAATTCAACAGTAGCTGAAGATAGAATCGGTCTGCCCTTATACTGAACCCATTGTAAACTTTACCCTTATTAAAAATGTCTGATTTGTCCTGGCTTTCCCGGACGCGCCTAATGATAGGTGACGAAGGGTTAGATAAACTTCAAAATGCCCATGTGCTGGTGGTAGGTTTGGGTGGAGTTGGCTCTTTTGCTGCCGAATTTATTGCTCGTTCCGGTGTGGGTACCATGACCATCGTAGATGGAGATGTCGTAGACCCCAGTAATCGCAATCGTCAATTACCTGCCCTTGCCACTACCCATGGCCAATCCAAAGCTAATTTGATGGCTGAGCGCCTTTTGGCTATTAACCCTGAGTTGAAATTGCAGGTAATCAAAGAGTTCTTAACTCCGGAAAAAGTTCGTGCTATTCTCGGTGCTGCCAAATACGATTATGTCATGGATTGCATCGACAGTATCACTCCCAAACTGACTTTGCTGGTGACCTCATTGGAATATAAATTTCCACTGATAAGCTCCATGGGTGCCGGTGGAAAATACGATCCAACCCAGTTGCGAGTAGCTGATTTGTTTGATACTTACGAGTGTCTGCTGGCACATTACGTACGCAAGCGACTAAAAAAATACGGCGTTGCTTCGGGGATAAAGGCTGTTTTTTCGACCGAAAAAGTACAGAAAGATTCATTGATGTTAACGGATGGTAATAATTTTAAACGCTCCGCTTACGGGACTGTTTCTTACCTCCCGGCTACCTTTGGAAGTGTTTGCGCTTCCGTAGTAATTCGTGAATTATTAGGGCAAAAGGTAGAATTGCATAAAAACCCGCTGAAAGAAATAAAGAAAAAACAACAGCAAAAGAAGAATAAGAAGGTGCAAAACAAGTAAATTTGAGGAAAGTAAGCTGTATGAGTTTTTTCCTAAATATAGACCACGACGCTAAAACGCCTAAATACAAGCAGATTGTAAAGTCGGTCATTGGCTCAATAGAACGGGGAATGTTGAAGCAACACGATCAACTTCCGTCTATTAATGAGCTGAGTGAAGATTATTATTTAGCCCGTGATACCGTTGAAAAAGCCTACAAAGAGCTTAAAGCTCTGGGGATTATTGATTCAGTACGGGGTAAGGGCTTCTATATTCTAAATGAAAAACCTACGCAGATTCGGGTTTTGCTGGTGATGAATAAATTAAGTGCTTACAAGAAAGCGATTTATGAATCATTTGTAGCTACCCTTGGCGACCGCGCCACCGTTACACTACAGATTCACCACGGCAGTCTTCGCATTTTTAGGGATATTATAAAAGAGAGTTTAGGGCATTTTCATTACTACGTCATTATGCCTCACTTTTATAATGATGTAATGGTTACTTCCATTACGACTACCTTACAGCAAATCCCCCCGAATGAATTGGTATTGTTAGACAAAGAAATCCCGGAACTTCCTGGAGCTCATTCGAGTGTTTATCAGGATTTTACTAATGATTTGTACGGGGCATTGGAATCCGGTCATGATTTGTTGGATAAATACCAAGAGTTAGTTTTGGTATTTCCGCGTGATGTCAAATATCCACCCGAAATTGTGCGTGGTTTTAGGAATTTTTGCGCACACTTCCATAAAAAAGGAAGAACCATCGAAAGTGCTTCCTCAGAAACTGACTTGAGAGGGCGTGCCTATGCCGTTTTGGAAGATTCAGATTTGGCAGAATTGGTTAAAAAGGCAAAACTGCAGGGATTGGAATTAGGTAAAGACGTAGGTGTCATGGCTTTCAATGACACTCCGCTTAAAGAAGTACTTGCTGATGGCATTACAGTGATTTCTACCGACCACGAACAAATGGGGAGCTCAGCGGCTACGCTGATTTTAGATGGAACCGTAGCCCAAATTAAAAACCCTTTTGGATTGATTCGACGAGGCTCGTTATAAAAATCGGCTCTTTTTTCTCTACACTAAGCCCCGCAGCAAATCGGGGAATAAGCCTAAGAATAAAGTGATAATTGTGGTGGCAATTAAGACCAAGCGGTAAAACGTAGGAACTTTGATTGCTCCAAGTTCACCTTCACGCATATAGGCGGCGATAATGGCACGGAAGTAGTAATAAACCCCAATTGCCGACATAAAGACGGCTACTATCAATAGCCAGGTTATACCGCGCTCAACGACGCTGGAGAAAACAAAAAACTTACCCCAAAAGCCGGCTGTCAAAGGAATCCCTGCTAAAGACAACATCGAAACAGTAAGTACAAAGGCCAATAAAGGGTTTTTCTTGCCCAAGCCATTGAATGCTTCAAAACTTTCGGCCGTCTCGTGCGAGCGAACACCTGTTTCTTTGGCCAAAACCATCAATACTCCAAACGCACTGATGGTAGCCAATGAATAAGCCAAGGAGTAAAAAACAATCGCACTTTGTGATTGTGAAGTGAGGGCAGTTAAACTCAAAAGTAAATAACCAGCGTGCGAAATGCTCGAATACGCCATCATGCGTTTGAAACTTTGCTGATAGACTGCGGTCACATTACCTGCCAACAGAGTCAATACCGTAATAGCGGCCATCGTAACCCACCAGAAGCTATAAATACCCGAGAATGAACCCGATAGCAATCGATAAATAGCAGCAAAGCCAGCTGTTTTTACGATGGTAGACATAAATGCCGTAAAAATCGTAGGGGCACCGTCGTACACATCCGGAGTCCAAAAATGGAAAGGCGCTGCTGATACTTTAAACAACATACCAATCAGAAGCATCAGAAGTCCTGCATACAGCATTACTGACGGAGTCGGATTGGTTAGAACGTAGGCTTTTAGAGCCGTTACGTTAAAAGAACCAGTTGCGCCGTAGAGTAATGCCATTCCGAAAAGCATAATCCCAGTAGCAAAAGCACCCATTAAAAAATACTTCAAAGCTGCTTCGTTAGAGCGCAGGTTTTTCTTGTCACTACCCGTAAGGACGTACATAGAAACTGATAGAATCTCGACGCCTAAAAACAACATGATTAAGTTTTCAAATCCAATCATCATGATTGCTCCCACTACCGAAAATAACATAATGGCGTAGTATTCTGCAGGTTGAGCAGATTCGTCATCTATAAAACCGCGCGTCAAAGCCACAATTAGAAGTGCCGACAGTAATACAATCCCCGAAAACGACATAGTCAGCTTGTTTTCAAACAGCATGCTCTTGAAATACAAGGAGGGGGCATCATTCCAATTGAGAAAATTAGCTACTAATACCACTACTAATACTAAAAGGGTAGCCGGCAACAGGAGATTTTTCGATTTCTGAAAGCCCAGAAATAAAACCACAAGGCCGAGTATGGAGAGGAGTACGATTGGAAGCATTTTCTTAATGTTTCAATTTAAATATTTAGTACACTGTTCATTAAACTTATTTACTTTTCACCTTCAGGAAAAATTTTTAAATCAGTTAACAGTGCATTTAGTTGTATCAAAAATCAATGTATATATAATTAATCACTCATTCACAATTCACCGCACGGGCACGGTACGCCGCTGGCCCCGTCATTCACAATTATTTCTTAGTAATGAATCATTTGTAAAAGATTACTTACTGCGGGTTCGGTCAATTTTAAGAAAGAATTAGGATATAGACCCATCCAAAATACCATAATTGTCAAGGGTAGCAACACAGCCCGTTCACTAAATGAAAGGTCGGCAAAATGCTCGGTAAAAGAGGATTTGTTGCCAAACATTGATTTCTGAAACAGACGCAGCATATAAACTGCCCCTAAAATAATCGTTGTTCCTGCAATAGCTCCCATCCAAACGTTTGATTCATAAACGCCTCGTAACAGTAAAAACTCACCAACAAAACCATTGGTCAACGGTAAAGCGACACTACCTAACATCAAAATCATGAAGTAGACCGTCAGGTTTGGAGTGCGCTGCGTAATACCGCCTAATTGCTCAATATTGCGAGTTTTCGTACGGGAGAAGATAATTTCAACGATGAAGAATAACCCTACCACATTGATACCGTGGGCAAGCATCTGAATCAAAGCACCCTGTACCCCGCTTAATGTTTGTGAAAACACCCCGGCCGACATCAACCCAACGTGAGCAAAAGAAGAGTAAGCAATCAAACGCTTCATATCGCGCTGTTGAATCGCGATAATGGAACCGTATACAATACCAATCACTGACAGTACTATGGCGGTGGTTCCCCAAGATTGCAAACCAAGAGGCAGAATCGGTAAAATAAAACGAATGACTCCATAAACACCCATTTTAAGCATGATACCGGCAAGTAGCATGGTAGCAGGCGTAGGAGATTCAGTATACGTGTCGGGTTGCCAGGTATGAAAAGGAAAGACCGGCATTTTGATAGCAAAAGCAATAAAGAAAGCCCAGAAAATCCAGCCTTGCTTTTGAGCATCTAAGGCTAATTTATAAAAGGCAGAAATTTCGGACGTATGCCCTTGGGGAGAGGTGGTTTGGTAGTATAAGTACACCAAGGCAACCAACATGAACAAACTACCAAAAATGGTATAAACAAAGAACTTGAAAGTAACTTTAATACGATTTTCACCACCCCAAACTGCCGCTAAGAAATAGACCGGAATTAGAGCCGCTTCAAAAAATAAATAGAACAAAAATGCATCAGTTGCTGTAAATACTCCCATCAAGGCTGATTGCATAAATAGAATCAACGCGTAGAAAGTAGAGGCGTTTTTGTAAGGTTGGCGGAAAGTAGAAAGAATAATAAGAGGGGTTAAAAATGCGGTAAGCATGACAAGCAACAAACTGATGCCGTCAATACCGCCTGCAAATGCAATGCCTGCTGATTTGATCCACGGATAGCTGAAACCGAACTGATGGGAAGCCGTGGGTTGAAATTGAGTGTAAACTACGATGGCTATCACCAACTCAACCACTGCTCCAATGAGAGCCAACTGCTTGGCACTGTTATTTTTCGTAATTAATGAAACTACACCCGCAAACAACGGAATGAGTATAAGTGAAAGTGTAAGCATATTTGAATGTCGATTTCAGAAATTATGAATAGAGTTGTTTGTTGATTAGCAAGAAAAAACAACTCTTTATTATTGATAATCAATCACTTCATTTCTTGAGCCGTTGTTTGTGCCGCACAAACAACACTCAATAACTTCATTTCAATAAGAAATTCCAGGCCAAAATCACTACTATCCCAATAACCATGGCAAAGACGTAGAAACCTGTTTCGCCAGATTGCAACAGGCGCATACGGCCTGCTGAAATCTGTACCAAACGACCTGCTCCATTTACCACCACATCAATTAGGAATTCACCAAAACTGTATAACAAGTTAGAAAGCTTGCGCATTGGGTTCACAAAAACCGCTTCGTAAAGCTCATCAACGTAGTATTTATTTTGGAGTACTTTGGCAAATCCTGTGACGTCTTTATCGGCCGCAGGAACGGTATTTCTACTGATAAATAAATTATAAGCAAACAAAATAGACAACACAGCTGCTCCTACCGACACTCCCATGAGTATGTATTCGGTTGAATGCTCCATGTGTCCTTCAAATAAATCGGGATTGACCTGTTTCGACAATTCAAACAAAGGGGCCATAAAGTGCTCCAACGACTCACCGCCATGCAAGGCATGTGGAATATTCATCAAACCGCCTACGGCCGACAACACCGCTAAAATCACCAACGGAATTGTCATTGAAGCGGGCGATTCGTGTAAATGATGTTCTTGCTCGTGAGTTCCGCGAAATTTGCCGAAGAACGTGACAAACAACAGGCGGAACATATAAAAAGCAGTCATCATGGAGGTAACCAACCCAATCCCCCACATGATTTTGTTGTGCTCAAATACGTGCGCCAAAATTTCATCTTTTGAAAAGAAACCGGCAAACGGTATGATCCCTGAAATAGCGAGTGTTGCAATCAAAAATGTCCAGAAGGTGACCGGCAGATGTTTCCGTAAACCACCCATGTTACGGATGTCCTGCTCGTCAGACATAGCGTGAATCACACTGCCCGCGCCCAAAAACAACAAAGCTTTAAAGAAAGCATGTGTCATAACGTGGAACATAGCCGAAGTATAAGCGCCAACGCCTAAGGCCAAAAACATATACCCCAATTGACTCACGGTTGAATAAGCCAATACTTTTTTAATGTCATTTTGGTATAAGCCAATCGAAGCGGCAACCACGGCAGTTAACAATCCAATTCCTCCCACAACTCCCAAAGTAGCAGGCGCAAGCGAGTACAGGACGTTGGAACGAATCACCATGTAAATTCCTGCCGTCACCATCGTAGCGGCGTGGATAAGTGCCGAAACGGGAGTAGGACCCGCCATCGCATCTGGTAGCCACGTATAAAGTGGTATTTGCGCCGATTTTCCCATGGCACCTACAAAAAGCAAAGCGGTGATAATAATAATGACACTATCGTTTACGCTGAAACTTCCGTTGGCGGCCTTGCTGAATACATCAAGGTATTCGACAGAACCGAAGGTTTGAATAATCATGAAAATGCCCAACAAAAAGCCCAAGTCGCCGATACGGTTCATAATGAAGGCTTTACGAGCGGCATTGTTGTAGTTGGTAACCTTGTTCCAGAAACCGATCAGTAAATAGGAACAAAGTCCCACCCCTTCCCAACCAATAAACATGATAACGTAGTTGGAACCCATTACGAGCAGCAACATGAAGAACAAAAAGAGGTTGAGAAAGGCAAAAAACTTTCCAAATCCTTCGTCGTGGCTCATATAACCGACTGAATAGATGTGAATTAATGACCCAACTCCGGTCACTACCATAAGCATCAACAGAGATAGTTGGTCTATCTGAAAAGAAAAGGCAATGTTTAACTGACCAATCGAAATCCAGTCAAATAATTTAACCAGTTGAGGTTGGCCATCGAAGCCATTCCAAGCCAGAATAGAAATAGCAAATGCTCCCAAGGCGGTTGCTGAGCCAATGACTCCTGCAAGATTTTTGGGAAGATGTCGAAACCCAATCCCGTTGATAATAAAACCAAGGAGGGGCAGTAACGGTATAAGAATAAGTAAGGATGAGTTCATAAATTGCTCAATTTCCAAATCAGAAAATTACCATTTCAATTTATTCAAGAAACCAATGTCAATCGTACGGGTGTTACGGTAGATCATGACGATGATCGCCAAACCTACAGCTACTTCCGCAGCGGCTACGGCCATAATAAAAAACACAAAAACCTGACCGACGGGATCAGATTTGTAGGTAGAAAATGCAATAAGCAACAAATTGACGGCATTGAGCATCAGTTCAACGCTCATAAAAATAATGAGTGCGTTGCGACGGGTCAATACTCCCACGATGCCTATCACAAACAGTGTCGTTGCCAACAGCACGTAGTTTTGTAATGGAATTAATTGGACGACGTCAGGGATTGACGGAGTAGCTTGTGGAAACATAGGTAGTTAGGTCGAATGAGAAATCTTATAAGAAAGATTATTCTTCAAAAACGTGGCAAATTTACTGAATAATCGTAGTTGCCCAAATCCGGACTTCAAAAACTATGAACCTTAAAATACATAGATGGCTGATTTTTGATAGGATAGGCTTCAACAATAGACGATTAAGAGTATTTACGGGCAGGTCCCATTATCCATCTTTTGAGCGTTTTTTGCATTTTGCTTCCCAGCCACGCATCAAATAGTTTGTCTCGTACGCCAGTGGGAGGTGTTTTGGGAATACTTTGGGGAGTAGCAGAAAGTACCAAATGAAAACTGCCGCTGGCCGGGCCACTGTATTTGGTCCCGCCTCTTACAAATTGAGTATTAAAAAAGTCTATAAAAGTAGGTTGATGATAGAATCCTAACTCCTCAAATTTAGTAATCCACCACTCTTTTGGCTTCACGGTTTGGTGTAGATTTACGCCGTTTACAATGTCATCGACCGTAGCTACGCTCATGATCCAGAGTCCGTGCGGTGCCAAATGCTTTTTAACATTGGCCGCAACATCTGCAATTTTACTTTCTTCAATGTGTTCCATTAATTCCCAAGAAGTAACCAAATCAAATAAAACAGGAATTTGCTTTTCTTTGGTTTCCACAAATATGTCAAAATTGGCGGTTACGTCGCAGGTAAATAAATTATTGGGAATCGTAGCCCATTCAGCCCTTTTAAATTTTTTGGAATAATCACTTCCCTCTAAACCCACAGCAAAACAGCCATCATTTAAGCAGTCTCTGACGAATCCGCCGCCAGCACAACCGATGTCCAATACCTTCCAGGGCCGAGGGTAGGAGTAAAAAGTCTGATATACTTTTTCATTAAAACGATAATTTCTGCTGTTATCATTGGCTGTTCCCCATGGTACTAAATGGTCAGGGGAGTCAAAAGCAATCGGTTTTTCGGTAGCTACTACAATTCGAGATGAATCGGTAAATTCAAAAGAGGAAGAGGTGGACAGCATCAAATCAACGGATTTAGATAAATAGAAGTAACTATGTTTTGTGCAAAGTTAAAAAATTAAGCATCAAATCGGCGTGTCCTTTTCGTTACCTACTTTAAATCGGTGCATGACTTTGGTACGAATAAGTTGAATTTCATCCACTTTAAGGAGAAGACTGCTGCCAATAAACACGACCAGAGCGATGATTGCTAAACTAATACCAATAAAAAGACTGCTTAATTTATCATAAGTCATGTAGTCGTTCCAGTAATTAGTAATACTCCAAATCGTTGCTGCTCCTATAACAAGAGATATAGTGATTTTTAAAATTTCTCCGGGATCATACAAACCAAAATAAGCTCTTTTCCAGTGGCGAACCGTCAGCATCGGCACAGAGGCCATTAAGAAATTTTGCAAAAACAGCTGAATTAATACGCCTTCAAACCCTAAAGTACGTATCAAAAAATACCCGATGGTAGCTGAAATGACGTGAATAATGCTCCAAAAATAATATTGTAACTCAGGGCGCGTCACCGAAACCGCCAACTTTCGAAATATCATATACGGTCCAGAACAAATCATTGCCGCAAAAAACACGCACAATAGTTCATACACTCGCTGTACATCCTGTGCGTTAAATTTTACGCCTCCCCAGAGCGTCCAAATCAAGTATTGGCCGCCTGCCCAAAAAGGGAGTACTATTAAAAAACCAATAAAATAGGAGAAATTAAGGTTTTTGGAAACGTATCTTTTTACTAACTGCCCGTTGTTTTGGGTGATAAAGCGGTTGATTTCGTTGAAAAATACGGTACTTATGGGTATCAAAAATACGTTTGAGACTTTTCCATAAATCAATTCTGCGTAGCGATAGATGGCAAAGGTGCCCGGAGGAAGCAGCGACAATCCGGCATTGAAGATAAACGTATAGATTTGAACACTGACCATGTAAGTGGAAGTAGCCGAAAGCGTACGTGCTAAATCACGCAACGGAAAATAGGGATTACGAAGCAACCAAGTATGCCGATACCCCAATTGCCGCAAATAATAAATAGTAGTGCCAAATTGTGCCAATACGCTGATTGTCAGTGCTACTACTAAACTTGCCGCATTGCCTTCACGTCCCCAAATGAGTAATATTGCGATGTTGCAGACTTGAGATACGGTGCTCGTAAACTCAACTTTTCCGTAGATATTTTCGGCATTAAGCATTCCCTGAAACAAATTGGTCGCAATCTGAAAAGGCATCAAAAAGCCCGTAACGCAGAAAATTTGCCAAACTTGGTATTTGGTAGTATCCTTGAAACCGGGCACCAACAAATTGACAATTCCCGTACCGCTTGCCACAAATGCCAACACCATCAGGAAGGCAATCCCCACCATGTAGTTGCTCAGGGTAGATACCACCGACATTGCCGCTTTAGGACTGACTTCCTGTTTGATACGGTGATAACGCGCTACAATGATTTCCACTAATTGGCCTGTATTGACAAACCGCGAGACAGCGGTGCCCAGTACCGAAGCCGCAAAAAATGCTTCTACCTGCGGAGATGTACCAAAAAGATACACCATAAGCGTCGAAATGACGACGTTTAAAATGACATTGAGCGAATTTAAACTGAAAAGAACTCCGATATTTCGATAATCAAGTGACAAAGCAGGGATGAAAGTTTATTGGTCAAAGATAGTGGTATTGGTTATATAAAGTACAGGCTTGGTACCGACTTTCAACCAATTGATTTGGTACTGATTAAAAGATTGGATACAATCGTAGGCTTCAGCCTCCAGGCCTTTTTTAAAATAACTTTGCTGTTTCAGCATACTTACGAGGTCATTCCGAGTAGAGGCCGTCGGGAAAATTATCTTCTTTTGGCCTTTGGTCAAGACCAAATAAATGGCTTCGTTGGCGGCGTTTGGAAATTCCAACTGTGGCTCTTCGATCAGCCAATAATTGCCGCAGGTGATACCGTCGGCTTTTGTTTCCTCGTTGTGTTCTTTTTGTTGTTTTCCCTGAAATGGAAGCGGGGATGCCATTTTCAGTTGAGCCATTAAATCATAAGGGAGCGGAATGGTATACAAACCGATTTTCTGAGCCTCGGTGGCTGTTTTGACAAAACGCGGCGTTCCGTCGGTGGTGTACACATCCACTTGGTTGTTAAGGATGTTATAGTAATCAGTCACGGTACGCCATTCGGTCGTTTTGCGTAATCCAATATCACGATAGAAACTCAATAGTGTGATGATTAGTACTATTATCCACGGCAAGAGGGCTATCAGACGGTTTACGCTGAATTTAATGAGTCGGAATCCCATCAGGAAACTAAGAGCTACTGCTAAGGAAGAATACTGTCGATAGCGCCCGCCAATGATGATACTCATTCCTTTTTCGGCCCGAAACAACGCCACGGCCAAAGCCGTGAGGAAAATAAAGACCATGAGTGAAAGTAAAATCAAATCGGTACGTTCCCGGGATTGCAGGTATTTTTTGAAGGAGATTAGACTCATGATGAAGACAATAAGTCCAACCAATACAGCCATTGCCTGACCCAATTTTCCGCCCAACAACGCTCCGTAAGAACCTAAAAATGCCAATAAATTAAGCGGTAGAAAAAGTAAATTACTTAATTCAAAGATGCCCGAAGAGGGCTGTTGACGCATCAGATAAAAATAAGTACCACAGGCAAGAATCGCAGTAAAACCCCAAACAAGGTACTGTTTCAAAGGACGTTTATCCATCAACATAATAAAAAATCCTACTGGCCAGATCATAAGCCCATTGCCATTGCTGAATAAAGAAAGAATAGCGACCGGCAATGCCCAATACAATGTTTTGGAATTTGACAGAAGAAAAATGCTCAAAGTTACGGGCAGTACTACCCATATATTGGACCAAAGTGCCATGACCCAAAAAGAAGTGGGAGAATATTGGGGATTTAAAAATACCAATATCACCATCAAGAAATAAATGGCAGAGAAGCGATTGGAAGGAGTAAATAATCGGTACAGAAAGATTAATTGAATCACTAGCAGTCCATTGCCAATAAGAAGAAGACTTCCAAAATTTATTTTTTTCGTCAGACCATAGCTAATCCAACTCACTACGCGCGTTATCATCATAATGTGCTCATTATGAGGCAGCAGAAGTGACTTGAGTTGTTCAGCGAAATCAACTTTCCTGAAAGTAATAATGTACTTTAAAATGGCGTCATAGTCGTCGAGGTAAGGGATATTTACCGCATATTGAGCTACGTAGTAAAAATACCAACTCACATACGCTGTTGCTAAAATGATAAGCCAATAAAAACGGGAGGATGATTGTTGCCTTTGCATGATTACTCTATTTTACTGCTTTTTCAAGATGAGTTCTACAAACTCTCTAACAGCCCCATCGCCGCCTTTTTTTTCAAGCAAAATAATGGAAGGTAGATTTTTGATTATTGAAACAGCATTCGCCGGGCAAGCTGCCACGCCGACTGCCTTTAATAAATCCAGACAATTGATATCGTCACCAATGTAAGCGACTTCACTTAGTGAAATGCCCATTTCAGCACAAATCTGTTGGGCTACTGCCAATTTTCCTCCGTCGCGTTTACCTTGGAATAGGTAGTCGGCCTTGATTTTAGCCGCTCGGCGTGCAACAATCTGCGTATTTTCGGAAGTGACAATACCCGTTTTTATGCCTGCATTACGAAGCAATTCAAACGCCATTCCATCGTGCGTGTGAAACCGTTTGATTTCGTCACCGCTTTCGGTATAATACATGCTTCCGTCCGTTAAAACACCATCAACGTCGGTCAAAAAAAGTTTTATCGCCATCATTCAGATTCACAACTGCTTAAATGTCAATGGTACGGTTTGTTCTATAAAAACGGACTGAATTGTTCTTTGAAATATTCACCAGAAATAAATTATAGATGCCTTTCGGTAGCCGACAGGCGGCTATTTCTCCCACAAAACCCGGTTTGAAATACGCAAAGTTACGCACTAATTGACTCGGCTTTGTTTTAATAGAAGTAGAGGGATAGAGATAACTATACTTGTCATTTTTCAGCATCCATATCCACATTTCTTCCTCCCCCAGTTGGAAGGTGGGTTGTTCAGATTCAACTATGTACCCCTTAGAGCAACCACTTGTATCGGTAGAGGGCTCTGTTTGAAAGGTTGTAGAAATAACCAAAGCATCGGTGGGAGGTGTTAACCAATCGTTGGGGTTTTCTACTAATTGCGTTCCTCCCGTATTCAATAAATTCTTATCCAACGTCTCGCGGAAAATTTCGGGAAACGACATTTGGCCTTTCTTTTCTATGTACAGGGTGTTGTTATACTTCATGTTGTAAGCGTCCGTAAAAAAGCGCTGATTGTCCATGTACCGATATCCCCAATCTTTGTAATAAGAGAGGATTCCAACTAAAATGCTCAAAGGTAAGGCGAAATAAAACAGCCATTTAGCCTGACGTTTTGGGTATAAATAATACAGGCAGGTGATGTAAACAATGGAAACAGCCAAGGCGGAATAATGGCGATAGCGCCCTAAATACATCGCCTCCAACCCCACAGGTTCGGTTCTTAACAGAGCAACGGCTGCACCCGTCATAAGTATGAAAAGGAAAAAGGCAGACAACTTGAAGTAGAGCGAAGTAAAGTAATTGATTTTTCTTATTTGCAGAAAATTGACTGCTATAAGTACAGCTGTCAGCACAAAACCAAGAACTAAAGCGAGATTCCTCAAACTTCCGGATACAAAATCACCATAATTTCCAATAAAAATCATACAGCCCAACAACCACTTTAAGGGGTTGGTTTGAATACCATACTGATGGTCAGGAATGCCCAATGATTTGGCCCATACATAGCCTGAGACTGAAACAGCGCTTAATGATATCCACAGTAAAATCCGTCTTTTTTCGGCTCGTTGAAAAAGCAATACGCTAAAACCGATAATCAGCACCAGCAAACCGTTTCCGTTGGAAAATGTAGCTGCTAAGGCAAGTAAAAATGCCAATCCAAAACGCCAAACTTCTTTTTGATTAGAAATCAAAAGATTCAGGGATTCGACGGCCAACCAGACCACAATCAAATTGGACCAAAGGGCCATAGGCCACAAGGCCGTTTCTGAAAACTGAACCTGAAATAATAGGAATGGAACGGGAAGAAAGAGAAACGAAGGTAGTTTGGCTTCTTTCGTCAATGTATAAAGCAACCACAAAACACGGACCCAAAAGAGATTTGCGAGCAAAATCATTGCTTTCAGATTCATACTTCCCGTAAAAAGCACCTGAAAATAGGCAATGATTTTAGCGGGGAGGATAACGTGTTCTCGAAAAGGCACAAACATTAGCCGCCACGTTTCACCCGTAAACGGAAAGGCACGATTGATAAAAGCTAAAATAGCAGGAATGTCGTCTTCATTGGGAAATGGAGTACTGAATCGACACAAATACCCGAAAAAAAAGAGAACCGGTAAACTGCTTACAGCAAAAAATGCAGCCTTTTTGAGCATGATGAACTGCGTTTTATCCCTCTGCCAAACTGTTATTAAACTTCACGCAATCTACCAACTGCATCGTTTCTTCTGCTTTGCGAAAACCAACGAGGTCGTCAATGTCAATGGCATAGTCAAACGGTAGCACATAGGGAAGAATGGGATAACCCGACATTGATTTTTTTTCAAGAATAACGTGAGGTCTAATCACGTCCAAGTTGCCGATATGCCAGTACACAGGTGGGAGTTTTTGACGCGGTTCGTTATAAAATTCGGGTAAGGTCTGATGACTCATCAAAGGTTTCATCGTAGAAGTCTCTTCATCATACAGCCACAATTTATAGGGAGTAATGGGGGAAGGGGTAATGGTTCGAATACTGTCAGCTTCGGGGGCATTCAGCAATCGTTGTATGGCATCTTCGATATGATGTACCGAACGAACAGGGGAGGTAGGGCGCAGTTGCACTACTAAATCCGGTCGGTAATTTTCATTTTCTATAAACCAGCGCAGCGCATGATCGAAAACGTCAAAGTCGGTACTCAAATCCTGGGCAAATTCGGCAGGTCGGATAAAGGGGACTTCTGCGCCGTATTGTGCCGCGACATTGGCGATTTTTTCGGAATCGGTCGAGATAATGGTACGCGTAATGGAAGGAGTTTCAAGTGCCGCTTTGATACTGTACGCAATCAGCGGGTGACCCGCCAGCGGTAATAAGTTTTTATTGGGAAGACCTTTGCTTCCACTACGAGCCTGAACAATAGCCAGTACGTTGGGTCGAGACATAACTTAATGGAGTTGGCTAATTAAGCCGTTTGGGCTTTACGATATTTTAATTTATTGCGTTGTTCGGCCTCAATGTCTAAAATTTCCTTGGCTTTGTACGTGAGCGCATCATGAATGCAGTTCAAATCCCGTACTAATTTTTGCAGACCGGCTACTTCAAGCGAGGCCGCGTGGTCGGTGCCTTTCCAGGTACGGTCTTTGGTAAAATGTCGCTCAACCCAACGTGCTCCCAGCGTATAGGCAGCTATATCAGCTGCAATTCCAAGGTGATGCCCAGAGAACCCGATTTCCTTAACTCGGTTGCCATAATTATCATACAACCGATTGATTTCGAGCAGGCAAATGTCTTTGAACGGAACCGGATAGCCGGAAGTACAATTGTACAGAACCAGTCGGTTTTTAGCTTGGTTGGTTTCTTCAAAAAACGCCACAATCTCCTCCACCTCACTCAGAGTCGTCATCCCCGAGGAAATATGCACATCACCGGCGTATTGGTCACGGAGCAAGCGCAGCATTTCATAATGGTTATTACAAGCCGAGGGAACTTTGATGAAATCGGGTTTGAGGGCTATGATTTGATGCGCAGAAGTCATGTCCCATACGGACGTGGCATAACCAATTCCAATGGATTCGGCATAGGCTTTCAAATCGGCATGTTGCTCCCAACTTAATTCCAAAAATTCCCGATGCGCTCCGTAGGTACTGCCGTAGGAATTGTAAGGAGTAGGGTGTGGGGCATTGTATTGTTCCTCGGTCAGGAGCTCACGCGCGTTGCGTTTTTGAAACTTGGCATAATCTGCCCCACAATCTTTCGACAGTTTGATTAATTCCTTCGCAATCTCGAAGTCACCCATGTAGTTGCAACCGATTTCAGAAATAACTAAGGGCTTGTGATATACAAAATTGAATGCCATGACTCGCTTACTTTTTATGATTACTTTTCTTTAGAAGCAAAAAGCCTACAAAGGTAACGTTTGATTTTGTAGTTTTAGACGCTTCTTGTCTTGAATTGGTACAGCCTTTGTTTGTGCGGACGCAAATAACTTTAATTTCTGTCCAGCTTTAAAGGCCAGGAATCGGCAAGAAAGCAAAAATAGACAGGAACTTTTTTGCCTGATTAGAGTTATTTTTAAGTACCTCCAAATGTACTGGAAAACAAAATACAATTGCCCGCTCAAAAAATTATGATTTCACCTGTCTTAGAATCAGCTGTAAGTACTCAACAAAATCTCGGCAAAACGGGAGTTTTGATTGTTAATCTCGGGACTCCCGACAGCCCCAATACGCCCGATGTTCGCAAGTATTTGCGTGAGTTTTTGATGGACGGACGCGTGATAGATATTCCCTATCTTCAGCGCTTTATGCTCGTCAATCTCATCATTGCGCCTTTTCGCGCTCCCAAATCGGCTAAGGTATACAAGGAGTTATGGTTGCCGGAAGGCTCACCTTTAAAAATCTATGGCGAATCGGTAGAGAAATTACTGCAGGAAAGTTTGGGAGAAAAATACGTTGTTAAATTGGCAATGCGTTACCAAAACCCAAGTATTGAGGTGGGTTTAGCTGCTTTTCAAAAAATGGGGTTGACGGAGATTGTAGTTGTTCCGTTTTTTCCCCAATATGCTTCGGCTTCCACGGGCTCCGTGTACGAAGAAGTGATGCGTATCTTGGCAAAATGGCAGGTAATGCCTCAACTTCGTTTTGTCAACCAATTTGTAAAACACCCCAAGTTTATTGAAGGATTTGTCCAAAATGCTAAGAAATACATAGCTAAGCACGAGTACGACTTTTTTCTGTTCAGTTACCACGGCTTACCCGAACGTCAGATTTTAAAGGGGGATGTAACCCAAAAAGTGTGTCAACTCGGCGAATGTTGCGGTTCGCTCCATGCCATGAATCAGCATTGCTACCGCGCTCAATGTTTTGAAACGACACGTTTATTGGTCAAAGCGCTGAATATTCCCGAAGGAAAATACATGACGAGTTTTCAGTCACGTTTGGGTAAAACTCCTTGGGTACAACCCTATACCGACGACGTAATCAAAGAATTGCCCGGAAAGGGCATTAAAAGTGTGTTGGCCTTTTCGCCCGCCTTTGTGTCCGACTGTCTCGAAACCACCATCGAAGTGGGCGAAGAGTACAAAGAGTTATTTGAAGAGTCAGGAGGTAAACACTGGCAACTCGTCGAAAGCCTTAACGACAGCCCAATTTGGATTGAAACGTTGGTGGATTTGGTGAAAAACGCTTAAAAAGTTACTCTTTTATAAATTTACCGGTGACTATTTTGTCGGCTATCGTTCTGATAAGATAAACTCCCTGCGGTAAATTTCCTACATTAAAATCGTGGCTGTGAGTCAGATACCGTTTGGTTTCCTGATATTCATCCATGATTTTTCCTTTTACATCGATAAGCTGAAATAAGACTTTAACATGCTTAGTTGCGGAGTAAGAAACCTTCACTTTGGTGCGTAGCGTAAGCAGATTGAAGCAGACTGAATAAAAAAGCGAGCGTAAAGAGTTTTTTCATGGCGCAGTCGTAGTTTATTAAACTATAAACGACTGACAATGAGAAGTTAGTGTGTGCTTTTTAGGTAGATTTATAGATTAAAAACAACGGTCGATTTTAAACTGGCGGTTGTTTGAGAGGCGGTTGCCAAAGTTCTATTTTGGTGCCATCGGGGTCGAAAATCCAGCCAAATTTTCCAAATTCAGTATCTTCCGTTTTCTCAAAAACATGAACACCCTCCTGGCGTAATTCTGTCAGGAGCGCAAACAGGTCTTCTACAATAAAATTAAGCATGAATGATTGCTCACTGGGAGCGAAGTACGTAGTGCTTTCTTTAAAAGGACTCCAAACCTGATAAGCATCCAGATTGGCCTCCTCCAGTTGCTTTGGAAAAAACTGCGTGTCCCATTCCTCAGCGGCAATGCCCAAATGCGTACGATACCATTCGCGAAGCGCTGCGGGGTCTTTTGATTTGAAAAAGATTCCCCCAAGACCGATTACTCTTTTCATAGCTTATAGATTAATATAATTCACAAATGAGCGACGTGACAGTCGGCTTTGAACCGACCGCCACGTATTTTATCCTAATTTCTTTGCCAATAATTGATTGACAATTTTAGGGTCGGCGCTGCCTTTGGATTTTTTCATTACTTCTCCTACAAATAGTCCCATCAGCCCTTTTTTGCCTTTTTTAAATTCCTGCACCTTATCAGCCATCGCCGTCAATACTTCATCCACAATGCCTTCCAAAGCACCGGCGTCACTGTTTTGCAGCCAATTGTTTTGTTTAGCTGCTTCCAGTGGATTTTGCGTCGGGTTCTCAAGTAAAATCGGTAACAGCTTTTGCGAAGCCGTTGAATGACTTACCTGATTGCTTTCCACCAATTTGATTACTTCTGCCAACTGAGCGGGAGAAAGTGGAAATTGGTCGGCTGTCTTATCGGAATTTTCGTTCAAATATGTTTTGACAGGTCCTAAGACCCAATTGGCGGCGGCTTGGTAATTTCCTGCCTTCGCTCCTAATTCCTCAAAATAAAGAGCCACCTCTTTAGTGTCGGTTAATGTAGTCGCGTGTCCTGCCGAAAGACCATAGTTTGCCGTAAATCGCTCAAACAGTTGGCGCGGCAACGGCGGCATTTCATCCTGAATCTTAGTCATCCATTCGTCCGAAATAAAAACGGGGGCTAAGTCAGGCTCGGGAAAATAACGGTAGTCGTTCATGGTTTCTTTCAGTCGCATCCCCGATGTTTCACCCGTTTCGGGGTCAAACATGCGCGTTTCCTGCAAGATAATGTCTCCATTTTCTACCATTTCCACCTGCCGACGGAATTCTGTTTCTACGGCCTTCATCACGTTCCGAATCGAATTCATGTTTTTGACCTCTACTTTCGTGCCCAACGTCAAAGCACCTTTCAAGCGAACTGAAACGTTTAAGTCACACCGCAACGAGCCTTCTTCCATGTTTCCGTCGCAAATATCAATGAAGCGAACCAACTGCCGAACGGCCGTTAAAAAAGCCCCCGCTTCTTCAGCCGAACCGATACATGGATCCGTAACCATTTCAATCAAAGGCGTTCCTGCACGGTTGTAATCCAGTAATGTATCGGTCAGTGCACCATCATGAACTGATTTTCCCGCATCTTCTTCTAAGTGGATATGGTGGATTTGTACCGTTTTTTCAACTGATTTACCAGACTTATCCTTAAATGTAACGGGTATTCCGCCACCTACGCAAATCGGAAATTTGTCTTGCGAAAGCTGATAACCCTTTGGAAGGTCGGGATAGAAGTAATTTTTGCGGTCAAAAATGGTATTTCGTGTAATGTCGCACCCACACGCCAAGCCCATGCGCACAGCGTACTCAACGGCTTTTTTGTTGAGTTTGGGTAACGTTCCCGGGTGCGCCAGCGTAATCACACTGATGTTGGTGTTGGGTTCACTGCCGAATTGATTAGCGTCGGCGGCAAAAATTTTAGTATTGGTCTGTAGTTGACAATGTACTTCCAAGCCAATCACAATCTCGTATTTGGCAAGTACTTCGGGCGATATAGTAAGTGTTTCGGTCATTTATCTTCGGTATAGCCTCCCGTCACTTTACGGAAAGCATCAATAATTTCAACAAAATAAGGATTCTCAAGGTGCAAAATTAGTGCGTTCAAGACACTATAGCTGTTTTACCAATTCACTGATTTTCGGGTTATTCTGAATATCATCTTCCATTTTTTTCTCTAACTCCTGTTTGCTTGCCAATAGTCGCTTGGCCCAAGCGACTGCCCGCTCCTGACGAACTTGCTCCTCGGTTTTTGCTATCGTTTCCATTGTCGTTGGATTTTTTTACAAAGATAATGATTCAAGCTATAAAATTTTTTAATAGTATGCTTGCATACTATTTTTGTTTACTCTAATTTTGTATGCAAGCATAACATTATTTAAAATTCCTATAAACCATGACAGCAGTAGAAAATCGTGCCGGTATTAAAGGAGGAGAATTCCTGATTAAAGACACCGATGCTTCTCAAGTATTTATCCCAGAAGAGTTTACCGAAGAGCAGTTAATGATTGCTCAATCATGCCGTGACTTTTTGGCTACCGAGATTTGGCCGCGTGTAGAAGAAATAGACAAAGCTAAATCGCCCGATTTGATGTCGTCTCTGATGGACAAAGCCGGCGAGTTAGGGCTTTTGGGTACCGCCGTTCCCGAAGAATACGGCGGATTTGGAATGAGTTTCAATACTTCCATGCTCGTCGCGGAAGCAACGGGTGCCGGTAATTCTTTTTCAGTGGCTTTGTCGGCTCACACGGGGATTGGTACATTGCCTATTTTATATTACGGAAACGAAGATCAAAAATCACAATATCTGCCAAAACTTGCTTCGGGCGAGTGGAAAGCCGCTTATTGCTTAACCGAACCTGATTCAGGTTCAGATGCCAATTCGGGTAAAACCAAAGCGGTTTTGAGCGAAGATGGAAAAAGCTACATTCTCAATGGTCAAAAAATGTGGATTACCAACGGTGGTTTTGCCGACGTATTCATTGTTTTTGCCAAAATTGACGAAGGTGGAAAAACAGATAAAAATTTGACGGCGTTTATCGTAGAAAAAACCTACGGAGGGATAACGATGAATGAGCCCGAACATAAAATGGGTATCAAAGGCTCTGACACGCGTCAGATTTTCTTTAATGACTGCCACGTGCCTGTTGAAAACATGCTTTCTGACCGTGGAAACGGTTTCAAGATTGCCGTTAATATTTTGAATATTGGTCGTATCAAATTAGCAGTTGCAGCCGTGGGAGGTGCTAAACAGGTAGCCACGGAAGCAATCCGATACGCCAACGAACGCAAACAATTCGGCATTGCCATCAGTACGTTTGGCGCTATTAAGCACAAATTGGGTGAAATGGCCGTGAAGCTGTATGCTTCAGAATCAGCTTCTTACCGTGCGGGTCAAAACATTGACGATGCCATTGAAGACTTAAAAGAAAAAGGGGTGTCGGATGCCGAAGCCAAACTGAAAGCCTTAGAGCAGTTTGCCATTGAATGCGCCATGATGAAAGTACACGGCTCCGAAGTGCTTGATTACGTGGTAGATGAAGGGGTACAAGTGTATGGCGGTATGGGCTTTTCGGCCGATGCACCCATGGACCGTGCGTATCGCGATGCCCGTATCAATCGCATCTTTGAAGGGACCAACGAAATCAATCGTATGTTAACGGTAGATATGCTGCTAAAACGCGCTATGAAGGGTGAAATTGACCTGATGGGACCCGCTATGGCCGTAGGCAAAGAAATCATGTCAATTCCTGATTTTAGCCTTACCGAAGATGAAACTCCGTTTGCTGCCGAAAAGAAAGTGATTAAAAACTTGAAAAAAGCGGCGTTGATGGTAGCGGGTGCAGCGGTACAGAAGTTTATGATGAAACTGTCGGATGAGCAGGAAATCTTGATGAATGTAGCTGATATGGCAATTGAAATTTACGCTGCTGAATCAGCTATCTTACGTACGGAAAAACTCATCGGTATCAAAGGAGAAAAAGCCTGTGAGTTGCAAAAAGACTTAGCGATGTGCTATTTGCACGAAGCAGTAGAGAAAGTGAACGGCGCCGGTAAAGCAGCGATTATGGGTTTTGCCGAAGGGGATGAACTTCGCGTTATGCTCATGGGCTTAAAGCGTTTCACTAAAATTGAACCTTTTAATACCAAAAATGCGCGTCGTCGGGTTGCTGATGCGATGATTGCGGAGAATAAATATGTTTTCTAATTCCGGTTCTTGGTCGGACTTGGCGTTTACGTTTAAAACTGACTTACAATCAGGATACTATGTATTCCAAAAGCACATTTTCTGCTGCTGATTATTACTCGAACAAAGCAATAACCGTTTAATAAATAGGCAGATACAAAAGCCGTTTGCCCCTTGGCAAGCGGCTTTTTGCATTGTACATTTATGCAATATTCAGTAAGCTCATGAAGACATTTACCCTAAAAATATTTTTGATTGGCCTGATTGGCATTATTAATTGTTCCCTGTTATCAGCACAAAACTACACTCGTCAGCGAGATTGGGTCATTGCGCCCATGTATAGTGTCGGGGCAGTTATTCCTCCCAATGTAACCTTGCTTAGCGGCACCGAAGCCTCCAAACCTGCGTGGGGTGTTTCTTCGTATGAAGGCGAATTAGTCAAAAGCGACGGAACCGTTTATACCCGCAAATACCGCACAAGTTTGTGGGGATTTGAAACGTATTATCGCTGGAAAGTACGTCGTTCCGAAAATCGGTGGTCGATTGGTTTGAGTGCAGCCTGGCAACGGCAGGTGTTTAAATTAGAGCACCCGTTTAGCTTTGCTTACAAAGGTCACGATTTGGTTTCTACCGTTTGGAATTTCAATTACCTAAGAACCGGTTTGTTGATTCGACACACGTGGATGAAAGAATGGTCAGGCATTTATGCGCAGCTGGGGGGCTATTATTCCACCCTGTTTTACATGAATACCGCCAATGGGCGTGACAAAATCGAAGAAAGAGAGGGTGGCTATTTAGAAGGAGGGACCGGTTATCGTTCACGGACTTACAATCTGCAAAAAGCAGTGCCTTTGGTAGTACCTGAAATTGGTATGTTGATAGGCGAAAACAGTGGTATTGAGTTTAGCTTGTCCTACTATCATCCATTGTCTAATTTGCTTCAATCTGAAAATACGTTCTACAAAAACAGTCAGGTAGTGGGCGTGAGTAGGGTAGATATTTCTCAGAGTGTTATCATGTTGAATTTTAAACTGCCCATTACTTTTGTTTCCAATCGAAAAACCATTTCTCGGGATCGAAAAGTGGAGGAGCCACAACGGGAAGCAAAGCCAAAACGAGAACCGAAACCAAAGCGGGAGCCAAAACCCAAACGGGAACGCAAACCGAAAAAAGAGCGTACGCCAAAACCCGAAAAGAAAGTAGAGCCTGAAATCAAGCCCGAATCGAAGCCTGTACTAACACCAACGCCTTATGATGCCGCTTTGATCAATAAGCCAATGGTGATGGACAATCTGTATTTTGAGTTGACCAAATCAGAGTTATTGGCCAGTTCTTACCAAGAATTGGACCGAGTAGCAGAATGGATGAAAGCCAATCCAAGCGTTGAAATTCGTTTGGAAGGGCATACGGATAAAATCGGAGATGCTGAAAAGAACCTTATTCTCTCCCGCGACCGGGTCAATGCCGTGCGTGAATATTTGATACGGAAAGGGGTAAGTTCCGCGCGGATTGCAACAAAAGGCTACGGCGATACACGATTGTTGTGTAAACCAAGTCCCTGCGAGAAAAACCGTCGGGTAGAATTGGTGATTACGAAGAAATAAAATTACTTTTTCTGATAAAAAGTGCCGTTTTCAGAGAGAAAGCGGCACTTTTATTTGACGGTTTGAATTACAATGATTCCTTTAGCCCCTCTGGCCCCGTAGGCGGCGCTGTTTCCGTACTTGACTGCTCCTATTTTTTTGATTTGCCGAACTGATAGAGAACTGATGGTTTCCATAACAAACTCAGAATTATCCGAAAATTGCCCGTCTATATCCAAGGCAGGAGTGCTGTCCCCGGAGCCGTCAACATTGGTGTTGTTTCCCAAAAATGAAATGGAAGAATCCGTTACTTTCAGACCCGGGATGCGGCGCAATAAATCAAAAACGGTCAACCCATTATCTCTTTCGTTGATTTTGACTTCATAGTCTAAGTTGATGAGAGTTTTTTGTTCCTCAACACGAATCGCGTCCTTTCTTTGATACTGTACTCCCTGAATCGTAATAGCTGCCTGTTTTTGAGCGATTTCCAATTTTTGAGCCATGTTCAAGGGTATTGAAAGGCTTTTGAGCGCAATGGGCCGAATGGTAGTCAGCGAATCAACGGGCGGAGCATCGGCAGGAATATAGTCATTGGGAAGCAGGTTAGAAAAGCCTTCCTGCCCCCAAAAATCATAGATAATCATGCCGTTGGGCGCTGTGATCCAACCATTTTCGTTAAAAAGCAGGTATTGGTTGGGTAAAACCAGACGGGAATATTTAGAAGGTCGGTCCACAAAAACCGACTTGGCATCAAACCGATTGAGTGCAAAAATAAAAAGCAGTTTGTCGGATTGTAAAATATATTGCTCTGTTTCAGGATTCCAGAAGCAGATGTCCTGCGCCGAAATTTCTTTGAAATTACCATCCGCTATTTCTTTGGACAATAAAATACGAATAAGGTAAACATCACTGAGCCGACGTACGGTGTAGAGGTCAAACCCATTTTCTTTTAATTGATTTTTAGCCAGAGAAACCAAAAAATTTCGGAATGAATTTCGATAAGCAAGCTCCCGATTCCGTATTTGCCTTTTTTTAACATTTTCTTCTTCAGCGGGAATTTCCTGAAAGAATTTGTTACCCGCAAAAAAAGTCTTTTCCCCATCCGATTGAAAGCTTTCCATATGGAATAAAATTTTAAACCCAAAAGCACGATTTTGCAGGACAATGGGCTCAGAAGCAGTGGCTAAAACCTGTTTGCGCTCGTTGTCGTACGACAAACGCACCGCTTCCGGATTCAGAATGAGGCAATCTTTGGTAAAAGGTGATTCTCCTTTCAGCCCGCTTTCAAAAATGCGCCAGCGCCGTTTCCATTCTTTATCCATTTTGGCTTTCACTTTTACCTCAGAAAGAATATTGGTCGAAGTGAGTTGAAAGGTGTAGGCTAGACTTTTGCCGTTTGTACGTTCGATGATTTTTGTGACGGATTTGTAGCCAATAAACGAGGCTACCAATTCTACTTTCTTAAATCGGGCAGGAATTTTGAGGGTAAAATTGCCTTTATCGTCGGCAGTAGTTACAATCGAGGTGTTGTTTACGTACACACTCGCAAAGGGAATCGGCGTTTGGATGCCTTCCATTACATTCCCCGTAATCACCCATGTCTGATTTTGAGTAAATGAAAACAAAGGAATAAAAAGGAAAGCGAGGAGTTGTTTCATGATACGCTGCTTATACTTTGATATTCAAAGCATAAGCAGTATTTATTCTAACTGTTTAAGGCACTTAACAGCTTATCCACTACTTCGGGATAATGTTGGTGCTCCAGCACCTGTACCTT
Organism: Runella sp.; assembly: GCF_027484545.1. GTDB lineage: Bacteria > Bacteroidota > Bacteroidia > Cytophagales > Spirosomataceae > Runella. The sequence goes on from NZ_JAIXST010000169.1 coordinate 49,072, forward strand.
GCGCGCCACTTCTTCGGGTGTATCGGTTGGGATTACTTCGCAGGTTGCCTGAAAGATGATATCGCCTTCGTCGTAACGTTCGTTGACGAAGTGAATGGAGACGCCTGATTCAAGCTCCTGAGCGGCAACTACTGCTTCGTGCACAAAATGCCCGTACATGCCTTTTCCTCCGTATTTAGGGAGCAACGCAGGGTGAATATTGACAATTTTGTCTGGAAATGCCTGTACCATTGCTTCGGGAATCAGCATCATGAATCCTGCCAATACAACCAAATCAATGTGTTCATTTTGAAGGATTTCGATGATACGATGGGTGTCGTAAAATGTCTTTCTATCGAACAAAACTACGGGAATCTGATACCGCCTCGCCCGCGCAATGACACCTGCCTGAGGGTTGTTGGAAAGTATTAACGAAATTTCAATGTCAGTACGACCGGTAAAGTATTCGGCGATTTTTTCGGCATTGGAACCTGACCCTGAAGCAAAGATAGCAAGGCGTTTTTTAGTCATTAGTGATAGTTAATTGGTGGTTTCAGAATGCAAAGTTAGTTTTTTGTCAAAGTCGATGCTTTATAATCTACCGAAAACGCATAATTTCGCTCTTAATTAAGACTTGCCAAGTCTTTTGGATGCGGTCTTCAGACTTAGCAAGTTTTTCATTTTGACAACTTTTATTGCTATGCAAATCCTCGAAGTAGGAAGGGACCCACAACGCCAACGTGAATTTTTGATGTTACCCGTTCGTCTTTACAAAGGTAACTCGTACTGGATTCGTCCGCTGGACAAAGACGTAGAAGACACGTTTAATCCCAAAAAAAATAAGAATTTCAAATACGGAGCGTGTATTCGGTGGATTGCCGTGGATGATTCAGGACAGACAGTGGGACGAGTGGCGGCGTTTGTAAACCAAAATACTGTTAATAAAGGAAATGACCAACCCACGGGCGGAATGGGCTTTTTTGAGTGTATCGAAGATGAAAAAGTAGCAGTTACACTGTTTGATACGTGTAAAAAATGGCTTACTGAACGCGGTATGGAAGCCATGGACGGACCCATTAACTTTGGCGAGCGTGATCGCTTTTGGGGGGTGCTTATTCATGGATTTGATAAAGAACCTTTGTACGGAATGGGGTATCATTTTCCGTATTACCAACGGTTTTTTGAGGCGTACGGCTTTCAGACGTATTTTGAGCAAATGACCTTCTTTTTGCACATGCCCAAGGACAAATTTATGGAGCGCGTCAACCGTGTTTTCTTTGAGCGTGCAGAGCGGATTTTGGCCATGAAAAACTACGAATTCAGGCACATTGACAAAAAACAACTGGACAAATACGCCGAAAATTTTCGGGTCGTTTACAATAAAGCCTGGGCAAAAAACTTGGGTGCAGAAGACATGACGCCCGAAAAATCGCGGGGAATCATGCAGCGAATGAAGCCGATTTTGGACGAAGAATTGATGTGGTTTGGGTACTATGATAATGAACCCATTGCCTTCTTTATCATGCTTCCGGAACTGAATCAAATCTTCAAACACGTCAATGGGAAGTTGGATTTGATAGGGAAAATGAAATTTCTCTATCATAAACTCATGAAAACCAACCACAAAGCGTTTGGCGTCATTTTTGGCGTCATTCCCGAATTTCAGGGGCGGGGGGTAGAGTCGGCTATTGCTTTGGCATCTTCTAAAGTAGCATGGCAACCCAATTACCAATACACCGAGCTTGAGATGAACTGGATTGGTGACTTTAACCCGAAAATGATACGATTTGTAGAACTACTGGGAGGAACTCCCCATAAGTTACACGCTACGTATCGCTATTTATTTGACCGAACCAAGGAGTTTAAACGGCACCCTGTCATTTAAGTGGGAAGGTTAAGCGGGGAAAAAGTGTAAAGTGGACGAGGCTGTCTAAAAAGTCTCCCTCGCCTGAAAGGAGAGGGAGATTTAGCGGGTGAGGTTTCATTGCCGTTGGTTGTGTTTTCACAACCAACCAATAACTATAAATACCTCCATTATTTATTCCGTTTTACCTGTTTGAGCCAATCATTGACGCCTTTGCGAATTTGTTTGGCCATTTTTTTACGAAAATCGTCCTGCAAGAGTAATGCTTCGTCGGCAGGGTGGCTCATGAAGGCACCTTCTACTAAGATGTTGGGGTATTCGATGGGGCTGTTGAGTGCAAAGTTAAAACGACCCACATTACCGTATTCGGTGAGACCCATTTCAAGCAACCGCTCCAAAACGGCCTGACTCAACGGACGATAACCAAGGTGTTTGTAATACGTACTGGTGCCTCGGGTTTTGGTGGTGTCTCCAGCAGCGTTGTTATGAATACTGATGAGTAAATCAGGTTTTAGCTTACGAAAATAGACGACTCGGTCAGAATTATTAAAGAGCGTATCGGTTGTGCGCGTCATCAAAACTGTAGCTCCTTTTCGTTCGAGTTCACGTTTCAAGTGCAATGCAATGCTCAGATTGAGGTCTTTTTCCAACTGTTTGGAACGCAATCCTACGGCACCCAAATTAGTACCGCCATGTCCGGCATCTATGGCGATGGTGAGAGAGTTGAGTTTTAATTTTTCGGGTTGATGGCTAACGCGTATGACCAAACGCCGACCTTCGTAGCCAATGGCATAGCCCCAATGCTGCCCATGGTGCAAGTAAATCGTTATCCGAAACTGTTCATCGGCTATCTGCTCATAATCAACGTGTTTTATCTCTTTTGCGGTGCGCAGCTGCGTCACCCAGTTCGTATTGGCTGTTGCTCCAAAGAGGTCTACTACGATTTTGGAAGGACTGATTTCTTGCCAACTTCGGTAGGGGAGGCGTTCCGTTAGGGGAATTGAAATATAATCGTAGCGCTCATCGCCCCACACTCGCCACGAAGTAGTCAGGTATTGTACCGGAAGTTTGACAAGTGTATCGCGTTTGGTCAGGTTTTGGGGTATCCAAGCCGAGAGTGAATTGGTTAATCGAACGCGGTATTGATCTTTGTATTTTCCCGTCACTTTGAGCAAAACCAATGAATCCAGATACCCCATTTTGGCCCCGCCAAGACGATCTTCCCCTAAGCCATAATTAAGGTAAGCCATGGGTCCTTTGGTGCGTATATACACTGAAGAATCCTTTGGAAAGACAGTAATCGTATCGCGGATTTGGGCAAAAATCGAAGTGGAAAGTAAAAGAAGCAGGAATAGGAGGGTAGGTCGAATCATGAGTTTAAGGTTTGCCTAAAAATAAGCAAACAAAAGTAATTTTTACAAAATAGCGTCCTGATTACTTATTGGCGGGTCTCATGGAAGAACCTCGGATTACTAAGTTGGTCTCCAAACGTTTGGTTTCAAATCGGATGGTGGTTTTGGGGCGCTCAATGAGGTCAATCAAAAACTCAGTGGCCAACTGTCCCATTTCAAAGGCAGGTTGGAGCACCGCACTTAGGGAAGGATTGAGCAAATGCGCCGTAACCAAGTTGGTAAATCCCACAATGGCCACATCGTCGGGGATTCGTAAACCTTCCTGTCTAACCAATGACATACAACTGGTAGTAAGCCGATCGCCTGCTGCAAAAATGGCATCAGGACGCACGGGATGACGTATCAGCTCTAAAACGGCATTTTCGACTTCTTCGGCAATCATTCCTCCGTGGCTGCAGTACTTTATGTAAGACTCTTCAATGGGGATTTCGTAATCTTGAAGGGCTTTTTTGTATCCTTCCAAACGCTCATACGTAATGGAAAGCCAGGAGGGACTGGTTAAATGTGCAATTCGGCAATAGCCTTGTTGTATAAGATGCTCAGTAGCCTGATACGCTCCAGCAAAATTATCTGCCGTGACTTTGTGTGTAATGTAATTTTGGGGTACTCGGTCAAAAAATACAATAGGTAAGCCCTTGGACTGCAATTCTTTAAAATGTTCTAAATCATTGCTTTCGCCGGAGAGCGATACCAACAATCCATCCACTCGCCGCTGCGCCAAATATTGAGTGCTTACCAGTTCCCGTTCGTACGATTCGTGATTTTGAGAGATTACGACGTGATAGCCTCGGTTGTAGGCAATAGACTCCATGCCGTTGATAGCCTGTGAAAAGAAATTGTTGGCAATTTCGGGTACAATCACTCCAATAGACCGACTGCGGTTTTCTTTTAAACTTAAGGCGATTGGATTAGGCCGATAATTCATTCGTTCGGCGTACTCCATGACCATTCGTTTGGTCTCAACGTTGATTTCATAACTGCCCCGTAATGCTCTCGAAACGGTCGAAGTGGAGAGATTAAGTGCCTTCGCTATATCTTTAATAGTAATAATTTCCACAGTCGTACTATTGGTTTTGTACAATTTATGTACTTAGAGAACAGGTATACTATTTGGGAAGGTGAAGATACACGTTTTTACCAATCAACTCAAATAAAATCAATACAAACTGAAAATAATAGATTTCGGCAACGTTGCCGACAACGATTGCATAAAAAAAGTCAAGAAATTATTTGTAATGTACCAAATGTATAAGTTAAACTTGATTAGCTTATACAGGCAAAGTCTGTCTTATTATAATAATAGTTTCTAAAAAAAATTAAAATTGTTATAAATAATAAGCCTGATTTTGCTACTTAAGGTAAAGCCATAAAAAACCATTATGCAGATCAGACACGAAAGCAGCCGCAAAGAAGTGGCTCAAATGAGTACAGAAGAACTTCGCGAAAATTTTTTAATCGAAACTTTATTTACACCCAATCAAATTCAATGGGTGTATTCGCATTATGATCGTGTCCTATCGGGCGGTGCCATGCCGGTGGAAGCAACGCTCACCCTCGAAACTAACGATGCCTTAAAGGCCAACTACTTTTTGGAACGTCGCGAATTGGGCATCATCAATGTAGGAGGAAAGGGTAGTATAAGCGCTGATGGTGAGTCGTTTGAATTGGATAAACTGGGCTGTTTGTACCTTGGAAAAGGTACTCAGGTTGTTACATTCAGCAGCCAAAGTGCTGAGAATCCGGCGCGTTTCTTTTTACTCTCTTCTCCTGCGCATCATACGTATCCAAACCAAGCTTTTACCAAAGAAGAGGCCTTTCCGGTCAGTTTGGGAATGCTGGAAACTTCCAATCAACGTACCATTTACAAATACATTCACGAAGGCGGCCTTCAAAGTTGCCAATTGGTGATGGGGCTGACAGTTCTTCAACCCGGAAGTGTTTGGAACACCATGCCGGCTCATACGCACGATCGCCGCATGGAGGCCTATTGTTATTTTGACATACCCGAAAATCACGGTGTACTGCACCTTATGGGCGAGCCTACGCAAACGCGTCACCTGTGGGTTGCCAATCATCAGGCCATTATTTCGCCGCCTTGGTCCATTCATTCGGGCTGTGGCACCTCAAGCTATTCATTCATTTGGGGAATGGCGGGCGAAAACAAGGATTTTACGGACATGGATTTACTTGCTATTCCTTCTTTACGATAGCTATTTACACAAATTAACTAACCAATTTAGATGAAAAAACAAATTTTTACTCTTTTCCTCTTGCTCGGTTGCCTGTCCTTGGTGTGGTCGCAAAACCGCCGAGTGACCGGAACTGTGACCGATGCCACTTCGGGTGAGACCTTGCCCGGCGTGAGTATCTTGGTCAAAGGCACCGCTGTAGGAACTACCACCACCAATGATGGTAAGTTCACCATTAACGTTCCCGACAAAAAGGACGCTGAGTTGATTTTCAGTTTTGTGGGTTATTTGCCTCAAAATATCGTGGTAGGCAGTCGCTCTGAAGTAAACCTGACCCTTACTGCCGACCAAAAGATGTTGGAAGAGGTTGTGGTCATTGGGTATGGGGAAGCCATTAATCGCCGCGACCTGACAGGCTCGGTGTCGTCAGTAGGAGCCAGACAATTGAAAGACATTCCGTTGACCAACGCGGCCGAAGCCCTTACGGGTCGGTTGGCGGGGGTACGGGTCACTACTTCTGAAGGTGCGCCGGGAGCTGATATTCAAATTCGTATTCGTGGGGGTGGTTCGATTACCCAAGACAATTCACCCATTTATATCGTAGACGGAATTCAGGTGGAAAATGCGCTGTCTTTCCTTTCTCCGCAGGATATTGAAACCATTGACGTACTGAAGGATGCTTCAACTACTGCTATTTATGGAGCACGCGGTGCCAATGGGGTAGTGATTATTACCACTAAATCGGGTAAGGGCGGCAAAACCACCGTGAGCTATAATGGCTCCGTGGGGGTAAGAGAAATTTTCAAAAAATTGCCCGTCATGAGCCCGTATGATTTCGTGCGTTGGCAATACGAGCGTTCCAGAGGTACGGCTGCTGATGAAACCAGTTTCGCAAATCAATACGGAACGTGGGAAAACATTAATCAGTACAAAACCACGACACCGATTGATTGGCAGGAAGAGGTATTTGGTCGTAAAGCCCAATATCAAAACCATAACTTTATTATCAACGGCGGAAACGCAACCACCAATTTCAATTTGAGTCTTACGGCTAATAAAGAAGACGGAGTGTTGCTGGCTTCCGGCTTTGACCGTTATTTGGCTATGTTTAAAATGGACCACAAAGCCTCTGATAAACTGCGAGTAGGTTTGTTACCTCAACCAAACCATCAGCGGAGCGGGTACCACCAATAGCGGTACCAAAGCGACCAACCGTCTGCGTCACTCGGTTCAGTATCGTCCGTTACTCATTGCCGCTACGCCGGAAGTAGATGATTTTGACGAAAACCTGTACATTTCTTCGGGCAACTTGGTGAATCCCGTGTTGATGACCGAAGCAGAATACCGCAAAGCCTACACCAAAGCCATCAACCTGAGCGGGTATGCTACGTACACTATTTTGAAAAACCTGACTTTCAAAACCACCATCGGAATTGATAACAATGATGCCCAAACCAACGCGTTTTGGAGCAAAATTACGAGTACGGCGCGAAACTATGCGCAACAGCCCGTGGCTTCTATTTTTCAACAATCTGCCGTCACTATCAACAACTCAAACGCGCTTCAATACAGCAAGAAGTTTGAGAATAAGCATGATTTGAATGTGATTGTGGGTCAGGAGATTTATCAAAATGTGAGCAAAAGTACGACAATTGAAACGCGCTATTTTCCTACCGATATTTCGGCAGAACAAGCCTTGGCAAACATGGGCCTTGGGTCGCCACCAACCGGAGCTCAACAGGCTCGGCCTATCTCTAACGAAATCCCGGCAAACCGTCTGTTCTCCTTGTTTGGACGGGTGAGCTACAGCTACAATGATAAGTACCTGGCAACTGTTTCACTACGTTCTGACCGCTCTTCAAAGTTTAAATATGCCAACGGTGCGTTGGTGTTTCCTTCGGGAACTGTGGCTTGGCGTTTTACCAAGGAAGGTTTCATGAAGGATAATAAGTTTCTTACCGATGGAAAACTGCGATTGGGTTATGGAGTCGCCGGAAACAACCGAATTGGTGATTTGTTGTATCAACAATTATACGGGGTAACGGGTGAGTACGCCCTCAATCACAGCGTGTTGCCGGGTTATGCCCCTATTGCGCTCGCCAATGAAGACTTGAAATGGGAATCCAATATTTCTCAAAATATAGGTTTGGATTTATCCTTTTTGAACAATCGCTTCCAACTTTCGGTGGATGCGTATAAAAACAGCGGTAAAAATTTGTTGTTGGCCGTAGCTATTCCTCCAACCTCGGGCTATTCGTCCCAAATTAAAAACTTGGGCTCTACTACCAACAAAGGAATTGAAGTACAGTTGAATGCGTATATTATTCAGAAGAAGGACTTTACGTGGAATTCAAACTTCAATATTTCAACCAATAAAAATACCGTCACGAATTTAGGTACGGTATCCCAATTGACCCGTAACTCAGGCTGGCAGGGTTCTGATGGAACAGACGATTATTTGGTAAAAGTGGGTGAACCGGTAGGTTTGATGTATGGTTTTGTAACCGACGGCTACTATAAAGTAGATGATTTTACTTTCAATGCCACAACCAATACCTACACCATTAAACCCGGTATTCCAGTAAACTCGGTATATGGTGTGCCGCAGCCGGGAATGTTGAAATGGAAAGATATTGACGGAGACGGCCTCGTTACAGCCGATAAGGACCGTACAGTGATTAGTAATGCCAATCCGAAATTTATGGGAGGTTGGAACAACCAATTTTCCTATAGAAACTTCGATTTGAGTGTTTTTATGAACTGGGTAGTAGGCAACGACATCTACAATGCCAATAAAATCGAAATGACCGATGGAGCTTTCCCAAGCTTGAATATGCTCGAATTTATGAAAGACCGTTGGACTAATATCAACGACCAAGGACAGGTAGTAACCGACCCAACGGCTTTAGCCGCGCTGAATGCCAACGCTAAAATTTGGTCTCCTGTGCGTGTACAACGCTATTGGTTGCACTCATGGGCGGTGGAAGATGGTTCATTCCTGCGTATCAATAATCTTACTTTGGGGTATTCGTTGCCGAGCGATTTGTTGAAAAAAATCAAATTGTCACGTTTTAGAGCCTATGCAACTGTCAACAACTTGGCGACTTTGACCAGCTATACCGGCTATGACCCGGAAGTAAACACCCGTCGTTCGGATCCATTGACACAGGGAGTTGATTTTGCAGGGTATCCACGCGCTAAAACATGGGTTTTTGGAGTGAATTTGACGTTTTAAAAGCCCCTCGCAGCGGCGAACCGCCCCAACCCTCCCCATTTGGGGAGGGCTTTAAAATCACAAATCTCGATTTAAGATGAAAAATATAGTTAAGAAAATAACCGTTTTAGCCATCCCTTTCTGCATTACAATGCTGATGGTGAGCGGGTGTAAAGAATACTTGGATGTACAACCCAAGTCGCAAATCAGTATTTCTGATGCTTTTGCCAACGTTGCCAGCGCGACTAACGCCATTATTGGAGTCTATGATGAACTCATGGGTGACAACGGTTACGGTATTCGTATCAATATGTATTATCCGTACGATTCGGACGAAATGATTGTGTCGGGTAACATTGACAATGGTCGTCGTGGCATTGGTCGTTATCAGTTGTTGTTGACCAACACCGAGATTCGTAATCCCTTCTTGCAGTTGTACCGCGGTATCGAAAAAGCCAATTTGTGCATTGAGCAAATTCCACTGATGGCGATATATACCAGCGGAACGGATGCTGAAAAGAAAGAACTACGTCGCTTATATGGCGAAGTGTTGACTTTGAGAGCACAATTTCTATTTGAATTGCTTCGTAACTGGGGCGACGTACCCGCTCCTCTCACACCGGCCTACAAGCAAACTGATTTGTTTATTCCTCAATCAGACAGAGATCAAACCTATACCAAACTGATTGAAGATTTAAAAACCGCTACCGACTTAGTGCCTTGGCGTACCGAAGCGGGCGTTCGCAACGAGCGCATCACCAAAGGAGCCGTAAAAGCGTTACGTGCCAAATTGGCGATGTTCAGAGGCGGTTACTCCTTGCGAAGCAGTGGAAAAATGGAGCGGAATGCTGATTATCAAACCTATATCAAAATTGCCCGCGACGAATGTGCTGACCTGATGGCCAAACGCGGGGAGCATACGCTCAATCCAAGTTTTGAAGATATTTGGCGTAAATTGACATCATTTACGTATGACCCTGCGGGTGAAATTATCTTTGAAGTAGGAGCGGGCGGTTCTAACTCCAACTCCGATAGTCGCATGGGAAATTACAACGGTCCATCGGTCAATGCTTCTTCCAGATACGGAACGGGTGGAGGTGGATTGTTGGTATTGCCCAACTATTTCTACGCTTTTGACTCTACTGACACGCGCCGAGATGTAACGACGACATTGTATGCAGTAGCCGCGACCAACGTTAAATCACCGCGTCGTTTGGGAGAAATCACGGATGGAAAGTTCCGTAAAGATTGGCGTAACCCTTTGTTACCAGGTACTGCTTTGAACCCCGGTTACAACTGGCCAATGATTCGTTTTGCTGATGTTTTGCTCATGTTTGCCGAAGCTGAAAATGAACTAAATGGTGCCCCCACAGCGGCAGCGATTACCGCATTTGAAGAAGTACGTAAAAGAGCTTACAAAGGAAACGAAAGTAAAATTGGTAAAACACCTACTGACAAAGCAGGCTTTTTTGATGCCATTGTCAATGAGCGTTATCTTGAATTTGGCAGTGAAGGTATTCGTAAGTTTGACTTGATACGTTGGAATTTATTGGCCGAAAAAATCGCCGAAACTCGCCAAAAAATTCAGGATATGAGAGATGCAAAGGGCGCTTATGCCACTATTCCTCAATATATTTTCTGGAAAAACAACGGAGAAGAAATTCAGTGGCAAAATTCATTTTATAAGCCCAACACAGTAACAACGGCTCCAACGGGCTGGACGCGTTTGGACTGGCGGCAGCACCTGACCACTAACCTCATTGATGGTGTTCAGCTTCATGCCGGTATTGCCAGATTCTTTGTAACGGGAAAAAGTGAATTGTTTCCTTACGACCAAGCTACCGTAGATGCGTATCAGGGAAAACTCAAACAAAATCCCGGGTACTAATCCGCAGTCGCTTGCGTCCCGCGAGTGACGACTAATTTCAGGCCTCTGGCCTGAATAACATGACTGAGGTTGGAAGCCTCGGGATAGTCGTCTCCGCACGGGCGGCCCCGTCGCGGGACGCAAGCGACAACCCTAAAAAGTGAAGCTCATGAAAAACAAACCTCTTTTAAGTTTACTGACTACCCTGCTGTTTTTATTTGTTCTTTTTGGCTCAGGAAGTTGTAAAACGTCTTCCGTCATTTCAAGCGCGCAGGAAGTGGTCAAAGACTCCGTAGCCGAACGAATGTTGCTGTATCAACGCAACAACGGCGGTTGGCCACAGCCTGGTGGTGATGCCATCAATTATACTAAAACGCTGCCGGAATCTTTAATGTTGGCGTTGCTTGCCGAAAAAAACAAACTGGACGCCACTATTGACGACCAAGCTACGACACGAGAAATCAATACGTTAGTTTCGACTTACAAAAAAACCAACAACCCGGCATATTTGAAGGCGGCTGAAAACGGCATTAGCTACCTGTTAACCGCGCAAAATACGGCGGGCGGTTGGGGGCAATTTTATCCCGATTCGAGCAGTTATCATAAACACATTACGTACAATGATAACGCGATGATGGACGTGATGTGGATTATGAAGTCGGTTTCGGAAGGCACCAAGGATTTTGAGACAGTAGATAAAGCCTTGATTCCCCGAACCAAAGCCGCAATGGCGAAGGGAATCGGCTGCATCCTTAAAACGCAGTTTGTACAAAATGGAAAACTGACAGCTTGGTGTGCACAACACGACCGTAAAACCCTGTTGCCCGCCAAAGCTCGTGCTTTTGAGTTGGCATCGCTGAGCGGTAACGAAAGTGTAGGGATTATCCGATTTTTGATGACCATTGAAAACCCAGCACCCGAAATCAAGAATTCGATTAATGCTGCGGTTGCGTGGTTAGAGGCTTCAAAGATAGTGGGAATCAAAACGCAGGATATTGTTGATGCTTCTCAACCCAAAGGAAAAGATAGAATCGTGGTGACAGACCCCAATTCAACCGTTTGGGCGCGTTTTTATAACCTCGAAACCAACAAACCTTTTTTTACGGGCCGCGATAGTGTACCGAGAGCTGCGTTAGCCGAAATTGAAAACGAGCGCCGGGTCGGATACGCTTATTATGGCACTTGGCCTGCCAAACTTTTATCTACAGAGTATCCCGATTGGTTAAAAAAATGGGGAAACTAACACATTTTTGAATCGAATGATGCGCATGAGGACTTTCTATTTTTTGCTTTTACTTTCGTTTTTAGGGAACAATGTACATGCCCAATCCTCAAATAGGAATCTTCTTACAGTCGCCCAAGATGGGTCGGGGGATTTTACGACGGTACAGACCGCCTTTAATGCCATTCCTCTCAACAATACAAAGGACGTTTTGATCCGCATCAAAAAAGGGATTTACAAAGAAAAACTTACTCTCGATTCCACTAAGAATCACGTGACCATTATGGGAGAAGAGGCCGCAACTACGGTCCTTACCTATGATGATTTTTCGGGAAAAGTAACACCCAACGGTGTAAAATTGGGCACGACAACCTCTACTTCTACGCGCATTGTTGCCCATGATTTTACGGCAATCAACATTACGTTTGCTAACTCCGCAGGCCCCGTCGGGCAAGCAGTGGCAATGTTGGTAGATGGTGATAAAGCTCGTTTCATCAATTGCCGATTTTTAGGATTTCAGGACACGCTTTACCCCAAAAGAGAAGGAACCCGGCAGTATTACAAGAACTGTTACATCGAAGGAACGGTTGACTTTATTTTTGGTTGGGCGATTGCCTATTTTCAAAATTGTCGAATTTATTCCAAACTCAGTGGTGGCTATTTTACAGCGGCTTCTACGCCGCAAGGGCAAGCCTTTGGCTACGTTTTCAACCAATGTGAACTTGACGGAGAATCGCCCGCTGCAAGTGTTTATTTGGGGCGTCCGTGGCGAGATTATGCTCAAACAGTTTTTCTGAATTGTAACTTATCGAAGGTCGTAAAGCCGGAAGGTTGGCACAATTGGGATAAACCCAATGCTGAGAAAATGGCTTTTTATGCCGAATTTCAATCCAAAGGTGCCGGCGCTAATCCTGAAAAACGGGTTGCTTGGTCTAAGCAATTGACCGAAAATGAAGCCAAGAAATACACAATAACAAACGTTTTGGGAGGAAAAGACTACTGGAATCCTGAATCGCCATTACTTACTTTTGGCCTTACGGGCGTAAAAGACACCTCTTTTAACACCAAAAGGGCTTTTTCACAGATTCAAAAACAATTTCCGCAAGCATCACTCGTTGAGTTGCCACTTCCTTCTTCCGTAGCGGAAGAGCGTGGTATTTCTTACTGCAATACAGGGACGCGCGATTTAAAATTGGATGTTTTCCATCCAAAGGTCAAATCTAAGAAAATGCTTCCCGCCGTTCTCGTTATTCACGGAGGAGGTTGGCGTTCAGGCGACCGTTCGCAACACATTCCACTGGCGCAAAAATTAGCCGAGCGAGGCTTTGTTGCGGTAACGGTTGAGTACCGACTTTCCACCGAAGCGTTGTATCCTGCGGCCTTACACGATGTAAAAGCGGCTGTTCGGTGGTTGCGGGCCAATGCCAAAAAATACAACATTGACCCTGACAAAATCGCCGCTTTGGGTTATTCCGCTGGGGGACAATTGGCAGCATTATTGGGTACAACCGATGGCGTTTCAAGCCTTGAAGGAAACTTGGGTAATGCTCAATTTTCAAGTAAAATCAATGCGATTGTAGACTTGGATGGTACGTTGGCTTTTATTCATCCGGAGTCGGGTGAGGGCGACGACAGCAAGTCAATTTCCGCGGCTACGTATTGGTTTGGTTACACAAAAACCCAGAACCCCGACCTGTGGCATGAAGCCGGTGCTTTGAATCACATTACTAAAAATACACCTCCCATTCTTTTTGTCAACAGCTCTGTAGCGCGTATGCACGCAGGACGCGATGACATGCGTAAAAAATTGGATTCTCTTCACATTCATTCTGAAGTACATACCTTCCCTGAAGCGCCTCACACCTTTGTATTATTCAATCCTTGGTTTGAGCCTGTGCTCAATCACATTACGATTTTCTTAAATAAAGTCTTCGGAACGAAACCCTGAAAGAATCATCTAATTTGCTGACTCATTACAAAAATCACGGCACCGTGACCAAGCAGGTGTTTTATGATGAACTGTACAAACAATGCCTCAAAAACAGTGGGATTGGTTTTGTCTGGACAACCTTTTGTACCACGAAAAAAACATTATCGTTCTTTGGGACAAAACAGGAAAACACTATGACAAAGGGAAAGGAATGCGGGTTTTTGCCGACGGGAAAGAGGTATTTCGGTCTAAAAATTTGAGTGTTGTTAAAGTGAAATTTTAAACTTTCCTTACACTCCTTTAGCTTTTAAGCTGGAGGTTAGCACTACAGATATTGCCTTGAAAGACAAACTCCTTATCATAAAGTAGGGTAAAACTATTTTTGTCATTCCTTTAATAAGGGGGGGGGACATAGTGTTCAATCCGTTTTTTTATTCCCCAAAAAACATCATTTAGTTATGAAAAAAGCGCGCCTTCTACTTCTTGGAATTTTACAATTGATGAGCATGGCAACAATGGGTCAAAACGCTGATCTTTACCTCTTTATCGGTACCTATACCACCAAAACCAGCGAAGGGATTTATGTGTATAAATTCAATACCCAAACAGGTGATTTTGCTCCGGTCAGCATTGCCAAGGGCATCAAAAACCCTTCTTTCTTAGCCTTTTCACTCGACAAAAAGTATTTATATTCCGTTGCCGAAATGAGCGGAGGAGCGGTGAGTTCTTTTTCGGTGGACAAACAATCGGGTACTTTAACTATGCTTAATACCCAATCAGCGGGTGGGAATGGGCCTTGTCATGTGGCGGTAGATAAAACGGGCAAATGGGTAATGGTGGGTAATTACGGCGGAGGAAGCCTGAGTATTTTACCTGTACAGGCAGACGGCTCGCTCGGCGTCGCTACTCAAACGATTCAACACGAAGGGAAAAGTGTCAACACGGCACGTCAGGAAAAACCGCACGTTCATTCTATCAATATTGCCTCCAACAATAAAGACGTATTTGTGCCTGATTTGGGAACGGACAAAATTATGATCTACACCTTGGATACAAAAGCAGGGCAGCTTTTGCCAGGAAATCCACCTTTTACAAGTAGTGCACCCGGCGCGGGCCCTCGGCATTTTACGTTTCATCCCAATGGAAAATTTGCGTATGTGATTCAGGAGTTGGACGCTACTATTACAGGTTTTAACTATAAGCCTGGCAAATTGGAGTCTTTCCAAACCGTTTCAACCATTCCCGCCGATTATACAGGTCAAAAATGGTGCGCTGATATTCATATCTCGCCCGATGGTAAATTTTTGTACGGCTCCAATCGCGCTCACGAAAGTTTGGTTATTTTCAGTATCAACCAAAAAACGGGCGAACTTACCTACGTGGGTCACCAAAATGTATTGGGAAAAACGCCGCGCAATTTTATGATTGACCCGACGGGTAAATGGGTATTGGTTGCCAATCAGGACAGCGATAATATTGTAATTTTTAGCAGAGATACTAAAACAGGTAAACTCACGCCTACGGGAAAAGAAATCAAAGTGTCGATGCCGGTTTGTTTGAAAGTTTTGTAGTGAGGGCTGGGGAAGTTAGATAAAATAGTAGAAAAACTGAAGTGCATATAGAATATTTTGTATTTTTCGTTTTCTAAGTAATAACCTCTTTCCCGCCTTATGAGCCTTATCAATACTGCCTTACAAGCTGCCTCGGTTTTAATGAATTCTCAAAATAGCCAATGGCAGCGGGAACGTGAAAATGAGCGTGGCCTCACAGCCTTGGAAATAGAAGGAATACGTCAAGAGCATCAGCTCAAAATGACGTATTTGCAGCAAGAACTCCAACAAAACGCCCGTGAACAAGACCGCATCCGCCAAGCCGAATTGAGAGGCGGTGAACTCATCAACCAGGCAGACCTTGACAGAGCTAAAATCCGTGACAGCGAACGATACCTCCGAGGAACTTGGAAAGAAGCCCATTTTGGTAATGAGCAGCCTCCTTATGTTATTTTCTGCACCAATCCACTACAAGATCTGAACCCTCTCAAAGAAGAGGCTTTTCGGATTGCGCCTTTTCAGCGAACGTATGACAACTTCAAAGCCCGCAATGCAGCGTATGTAGGGCGGCTCTTTTCGACCATTACTATTTCCGAAACCTTCAAAAGCGAAGCCGAAGCCCGTAGTTTCTTCTACCGGGAGCTCAACTGCCCCTGTATCATTGTCTATGGCATTTTTACGGGAACGGGTTTTGGCATCTATGCCCTCACGGCGGGTATGAGTCCTGACCAACTGCGTATTGACGGGCAAAAAGTAGCTGATTGGGGCCTCCGCATCGAAAAACTGTGGGACATATCCTACAACACCATCCAGGCCATCAAACAAAAAGCCCTCGACGATGCCATCAAGCAGATAAAGAAAAAAGCTGCCGAAACAGGCAACGCTCTCCCAACAGACCCCGAACTACTACGCCAAAAAGCCGTAGAACTCAGAGGGCGTTTTGACGTATTGGAAGGACTCGAACTTTATACCGACACCCACGTGGGTTTATGCGTACAAGTGATACTCGACAATTACTTTTCGTATTATCCCCGCCAAGTGTACGAAGTAAAAACCCCTGATTTTCTCGAAGCCAAGCAAAAAGAACTCACCCGTTTGGGTATTTGGGAAGCCCTCAAAACTTCGCTTTTGGAACGGTATGAGGTGTTGAAGGGGAGGCAGGAAAATCTTATATCAAATAAACAATCTGGTACAAATAGTCAAAACTTTATAGCGATTGATTTCAACTCATTGGTAGTTGATAAGAACGGAGACGTTTGTTGTAAAGATTTGAATGGAAATGAGCTAAGTCCTTATGTAATACGTTGGGATACTGATAACATAAATTCATCAAAATATGTAAATAGACACGGCTTTCAAATATTACCTTATTCCCCTTATTTTAATTCAGGTTTTCTAAGAATACAAAAAAACCAAGGTTTGGTGGGTTTTTTAAATCAAAATGGAGAGTTTGTTATACCTACTGAATATGAAGACTCTGATGATATACGAGAAAACTTTATATCTGTCAAAAAAAATGATAAATGGGGACTCATTGATATTACAGGGAAGATAGTTCTGCCTTTTGAGTACGATAAATTAAGCTCACCACTTGATAGTTTTTGTGTTTTTGAGAAAAAAGATGAAAGTGGTATCGTGGATATTGATGGAAATATTACATTCATTTATGATAAACAGGAATATGAACATTATCAATTGACGCATGATGGTTACATTATCACATGGCAACGCAATGATAATGGGGGGGCTAAACACGGTGCATTAGATTTTAGAGGAGAATTAGTACTTCCAGCTAAGTTCAGTCAACTGATGTATATCGGAAATAATTCATTCATTTTTCAAGAAATTACCTCAAAAAATGGCTTTACAATTACTTTTGGATTGTATAATAATCAGACAAAAAAATATACACAGCTTGATTTTGAAACTTCTGTAAAAAAGAAAAATTACTATAATCGCTATGATTTGGAAATTGTACCATATTTAGTTAAATATTTTGATAGTGAATATCAAATAGTTACTCTAAAAAAATATGATGATTCTGGCCCAATGTTCTTTTTTATACTTGATACAAGAGGCAATATAAAACTCTTAAATAATTCTTGGATGATAAATATTTGGGATAGAAATAAGTTGGCAGTAATTTCTGAAAATAAAATTGTATTTATAGTCCAGCATAGCAACAGTAAAGATAAGAATGATAAATTCAGGTATGGATTCTTTGAAATAGCAAAAGATGGAGAGCCAATTATTAAAATTCCTAGTATTTATGAAAATGCTATGCCATTTTTTGAAGGTCTTGCCGCTGTAAAAAAAGGTAACAAATGGGGGTATATAAATGAATATAATGAGAAAATAATCCCTTTTGAGTATGAACATGCAGACTCATTTATTGGGGGGATGGCTGTTGTAAGTAAGAATAGAAAGCAAGGGGTTATCAATAAAAAAAATCACATAGTTATTCCTTTTACTTTTAAATGGATTAAACACTTTGAGGGTAATTGTATGTTAGCACAAGTAGAGGGTTCATCAAGCAATTTATATGTAGTTATCAACAAAGAAGGTAAAATCTTAGTCATGTAAACTTCAAACAATATGGAAAATCAACCACAACATTCAGAAGAGCCAACAGGGCTTTTTATCGCTATATCGGGTGTAGGTAACTATACCGATGAGCAAATCGCTCATAGCGGCATGGGCGAACTCGCTCACAACGAAACCTTTGCCGAACATGGTATGGTTTCTCATACATTTGGGTATTTGCAACGGGAGGAAATTGAAAGCACCATTCAGGCTTTTGAGCAGCAACACCCTGATGCTATAGTTGCCCTGGCAATGCATTCGGCTGGTAATAATGCAGGTGATAATGCCCTCAACCACCTCTATGAGCAACACGGCATCGAAGCAGATAATATAACCCACCTCTCTACGCCCCCTGATGCGCTCTCTTCTGAACTGGTCGCTCCTGTTGATCACCATGAGAATCTGTTCACAACAGGTACCGACTTCGGCATCGCCGATGACATCAATCATTTTCCGGGAGCTATAAATACGGGTTATGATCTGAGTCATTCAGCCATTGACAATGCCCCCGAAGTACATGAACACATCATCAACAGCGTGATGGATACCCTCCATACGGCCACATGCAGCCCCCACGAACACGCCAGCGATTTTTACCATCAAGATGATTATCAACAAGCTACATTTGAAGCTACGCCTCACCTCAACGAAAGCCACCAAGATTTCTCTACTTTCGACCACGAATCGCACCATTCCGATTTTGGTGGCCATGACATAGGCTATGGCTTTTAAGGGGTCATAAATGTGGTATCTTTGTTAGATTAAACTAAAAAATCATGACCGTCATTACAGTAAGAGGAAAAATTGATAAAGAAGGGGTATTGAGTATCAAACACCCTTCTTTTTTGCCCCAAAAAGAGGTAGAAGTAACGGTGGTATTTGAAGAATCGCTTCCCAATCGCTATGATTTTTCGGACCTTGCGGGCAAACTCTCGTGGCAAGGGAACGGCCTTGAGTGGCAGAAAAAACTGAGAAATGAGTGGGAATAGGTTTTTGTTGGATACCAATGCCATTACGGCGCTTCTACAAGGGAATCAAAGCTTAGTTGACCAACTTAAAGAAGCGGAGTGGGTGGGTATTTCCATTATTAGTCAACTCGAATTTTTAGCTAATCCAGCCCTGAATGAGGTAGATAAAGTGTTGTTTGATTCATTTTTGAAACGAGTTCATGTGCTGGATTTAACCCAAGAAAATACTGAACTGATAGTTGTCATTCTGCAAATACGACTAAAATACAAAGTCAAATTTCCCGATGCCATTATTGCAGGAACTGCCCTTCATCTTTCTGCCAAGCTGATTTCATCTGATGGAGGCTTCGATAATATCAAGAAATTGAAGGTGATTAAATTCTGAGAAATTGATGAACCGCCGAAATTTTATACAAAGTAATGCCGTATTGGGTTTGAGCAGCGTGATTCCCGATACGATTCCCAATACACAACCTGCTACTGACAATCGGCTTTATTGGGCAAAACTCCTTTATAAAATCGCCGAGCCCGTCTTGAAAAATTTGGCGGAAGGCACCTTGGTCAAAAATTGGAAGGTGGAATATAGTCCCGCGTGGGACAATCGCAACGCGAAAGTGGCTTATTTGGAAGGTTTTGCTCGAACTATCGTAGGCGTAGCTCCGTGGCTTGCTTTGCCCGACGATGCCACCGAAGAAGGACAACTTCGCAAAAAAATGCGCGATTATGCGCTCAAAAGCATCGAAAACAGCGTCAATCCGTCGCATCCTGATTACATGCTTTGGCGAAAAGAAGGGCAAACGTTGGTAGATGCGGCCTTTTTGGCGCAGGCTTTACTCAAAGCCCCTGATGCTCTTTGGAAACCGTTGGACAGTGTTGGTCAAAAGCGAGTGATTGAGGAGTTTAAACTGTTGCGGCGTGTGGTGCCTCCCAACAATAATTGGGTGTTGTTTGCGGCGATTGTAGAGGCTTTTTTGTTATCCATCGGGGAGGAAGCCGACCGCTATCGCATTGAATTCGGTGTTCGAAAAATTGAAGATTGGTACGTGGGCGATGGCTGGTTTAAAGACGGAGAAATATTTCATACCGATTATTACAATTCGTTTGTCATTCAACCCATGATGGTGGATGTGTTGCAAACGTGGTTGGAAGCCAACAAACGCCAATCTCCCAACGGCAACCACAAAGCCTTGCAGGAACGAACGACGCTGGCCGTAAAACGAATGCAGCGACACGCTGATTTTTTGGAACGATTGATTTCTCCCGAAGGCTCGTTTCCTGCTTTTGGCCGCAGCGTAACCTATCGTTTGGGTGCGTTTCAGGCGTTGGCTCACGCAGCTTTGATTCATCAATTGCCCGAAGGTGTCAGTCCCGCGCAGGTGCGCTGTGCGTTGACGGCGGTGATGAAACGGATGTTTGCGCAGGAAGGAATTTTTGACAAAGAAGGCTGGCTGACGCTTGGTTTTGCCGGTCATCAGCCCAACATTGCCGACTCTTACTCCAACGCAGGAAGTATGTATTTGACTACGTTGGGCTTTTTGCCGTTAGGATTACCAACCACTGATCCGTTTTGGGCTGACCTGGATGCAGAATGGACGCAGCAAAAAGCTTGATCGGGCAAACCCTTCAAAAAAGACGGAGCGGTAAACTATTAACTCTCAATGACTTTCATTTATCTATTTTTATCTCTCATGCAGCAAGCGACGCCCGAAATTACTTTGTCTAAAAATCAATGGAATCAACTCCCGGAAACCCATTTTCGCCACGCTACCGACGGGCATCAAGCTACGCAAACTACGTTGGTAAAGCTAAAATACGACGACGACTATTTGTACATTGATTTTGAATGTCAACACAACCCATTTTGGAAGGAAAATACGTATAAACAGCACAACACCGAAATGTGGAATCAGGAAGTGTTTGAATTGTTTATTGCCGAGGGAGAAGCGACGCCGACGCGCTATTTAGAACTGGAAATTAACTCGAACAATGCTCTTTTTGTGGGCTGGATTGACAATCCGACCAAAGAAACTCCCCAGAAACTCACGTTTGTTCCTTACGAAAATGCGGGTATCAAACATGGAGTAAAGGCAAGCGGTGAGACTTGGTCAGGAAAAATGCAGATTCCGTGGACGTTGTTAGGAGGGAAAAAAGATACCTATCGGCTTAATTTTTATCGGATTGTTTCACGTCAATCACATTCTAATTCGGATTGGAAATGTACTCCGGCCGATTGCGATTTTACCTGCTGGAGCCCCTCCATGAGCGGTGCTACACCGCGTTTTCATCGTCCCGATGCGTTTGGAACGTTGCATTTGAAATAATTCTTAATCTATTTGGCGCTTGGTGGTGTTTTCACTGCCAAGTACTACTTTGCCAAGTTTTTGGCCCTTGTTAGTGTTATCACCACCAAGTATTTTGTTATAATAAATACTACAAATTGCTCACCTTCAGGTAGATAATATTGGTAGGAGTAAGCAGGTGTTTTATCTGTACCTGTTCTTCTTCTTTTATTTTCTCAAATGCATCAGCACTTTCTACATCGACTTTGATGTGCGTTTGGGAAACAGGATGTTTTATCCATAGTAAATAAGAATATGAACCGTTACGACCGGAGCGATGTACAATACGTTCCTTTTTTTCTATGGAGACAAGGGCAGTTTCGGTAAAATCCGTTTTGGGGTATAGGAAATATTTGCGCACGATTTTTACGGCCCGGGACAGCAATAAACCTACCATCCAAAGCCAAAAAGGCAGGAAGGCAATTGAATAAAGAATAGTATCGGAAACCGGGATTTTTGCGAGCAAACGACTCCCTATATCTCCTATTACTTTCTGAATATCTTTCGGTAAAAACCACAGCCCGAAAAAGTAAATCCAAAAGACAGTCGGCCAAATCCACCAGATAACCTTGTAAATGATTTTGATAGAATTCTCAATTTGGTCGACCGCACGGTCGGCATAAAACTCAGTTTTGGAAGAAGCAGTCATAACGTGAAAGGTTTAGAATGTGAATTTAGAATTTTGTCTTTACATTACTGCTTTGCTTCACAGGTATTTCAGGCTTTCTACCGGCAACGTTGCCGACAACGATTGCATAAAAAAATCCAAAAAATGAGTTGTTTTGTACCAATTTAAGGCTTAATCTCGTGTAAATAAGTCGTTTATTTCCCTCCTATCATGATGAAACCCTTTCTCCGAATTCTATTTTTAGTGACCCTCACGGCTTTTCGCCCTGCCGATGATAAACTCACCCTATTTCTCTGCGGCGATTCTACCTTAGCCGATAAACTACCCGCCGACAAACCCGAGACAGGTTGGGGCATGGTATTGCCCAATTACTTTAATACCGATGCCGTACAGATTCAAAATCATGCGGTTAACGGTCGCAGTACCAAGAGTTTTATCACCGAAGGACGTTGGCAAAAAGTAGTTTCTCAGGTCAAAAAAGGAGATTGGGTATTGATTCAATTTGGCCATAATGACCAAAAAGTAGCTGATACAACTCGCTCGGCACCGGCGCAAACGCTGTATCGTCAAAACCTGATTCGGTTTGTGAATGAAACCCGCGCCAAAGGCGGTAATCCATTGCTGATTACGCCCGTCATGCGCCGTAAGTTTGACGAAAAAGGAGCGTTTGTAGACCAGCACGGTGAATACCCGCAAGTGGTCAAAGACGTAGCCAAAGAACTGAAAGTGCCGATGATAGATTTGCACGCCAAAAGTCAGGCAGTGATTGAGAAACACGGTGTGGAAGGTTCAAAGCTGTTGTTCCTGCACTACGGAGCAACTATTTTTCCGAAAAATCCAAAAGGACTCACGGATGACACTCATTTCTCCGGGTATGGCGCTGCCGTTATGGCAAGTTTGGTCATGGAAGGCAGCTATTCACCCAATATCCGTAAACGAATGCAGGATTCAAGTTACAAATGCAACTTCTTGATGGTTAGTTAATTGATTAAAAATTTGATTTGGTGTTTGAAAATCATGTCTTTTTCTTGGCCTGTTATTAAGTTCATTCTCTACAA
>NZ_JAIXST010000263.1 GCF_027484545.1 Runella sp.
CACCATTTAGTGCCATTGACTTTTGCGCCTGTTTCATCAGCACCGACTACTGGACTTTGAGCGATTTGTTGTTTAATAATTTGATAAACACCCTCGCATTTTTGAGCAGAACGTTCCAAAATATTGCCTACACTTCCTTCCGAAAAAGGTATAGAGAACACTTGTGAAAATATATTTTGTAGTCGTTTGAATGGTATATACCGCGCGGGCGGCCCCGTGATAGACTGAAAAGTAACTTACTAATGACTCAACACTACTGCCGTACTGAATGGGGGCGTTTACTGGAAAATCGGAAACTTGTAGATTCTGACAGCGTGGACATTGACAAGAATACTGCCGATATTCTTCGTAAGCAGGCTTTATGGACAGTATTTCAACAACTTGACGAGTGGCTTTTAAGGTAAAAATAGAGTCTTTTAAGTTCTGACCACATTTGGAACAAAAAGCACTTTTCAAGTCTATGATTGTATGGGGAGTAGTACTCATTTCTAAGGTAGTACCTGTGTGACCAGGCTGACCACCGCTTTTACGGTTGCTGGCAACACGAAGATTCTTAGGCTTAGAAACTATATCGCTTGATGGAGGTAATGACGAATTATGAGAGTCTTTCTTGATAGACTGGCTTTGAAGTTGGCAGAGTAATAATAATACTTTTTCCTCCAATATTTTAATTTGTTGGTTTTGAGCAGCCATAGCTGATTCAAGTTGCAGTATGTATTCTTTATCTGTCAATGGGCAATGCTAAACGTTTTTTTCCATTTTAACTAATTTGACTCAGAACCTGAGTCGTAACGAGCAAAGTTAGTATAGATTAAATAAATTTATAACTTGTCTTCAATCAATAAGTTAATCACCACTCAGGCAAAGGCCCGCACGGGTGGCCTCTGCCGTTGCAGGCCCCGTAATTTACCATTGGGCCAGTTTAGGCCAACGCAAATCGCTTGCCGGGCAGTACCCGCACGTAGCCCTGTAGTTCAAGGTTAAGCAATAAAGTAGCCAACTTTCCTGCCATAATTTTACTTTCCCACGTCAGGTCATCAATATTCATCTCGCCTTTTTGACGAAGTAGAGAGACAATTTGGCTTTCCTCCTGCGTAAAATGTTCGGGGAGAGCTGCTGATTGCACACTGTTTTTGGAATGCTCGGGCAGCCAACTCAACGATTCCAGCAAGTCGTCCACTCCCGTGAAAATCTGGGCTTTGTGCGAACGAATGAGTTTATTGCAGCCCGTAGAGTACGAACTGGATAGGTTGCCGGGGACGGCAAATACATCCCGATTGTAGTTGTTGGCAAACTCGGCGGTGATGAGCGCACCTCCTTTTTCAGCGGCCTCTACCACAATAATAGCATCTGAAAGCCCCGCAATGATTCGATTTCGGGCGGGGAAGCGCATAAAATCAGGCTTAGTTCCCAATGAATATTCCGTCAGAATACCGCCGTTAGCCTGCATTTCTTGGGAAGTTTTGGCGTGGGTGGCGGGGTAAATTACATCGGCTCCGGTAGCCATCACACCTATCGTCGGTACGTGTTGCTTGAGGCAGGCACGGTGTGCAGCAATATCAATACCGTATGCCAAACCGCTCACGATGGTGGTATCTTTCCCCGCTAATCCTTCTACAATTTGCTCCGTGACGTTTTTGCCGTAATCGGTCGATTTTCGTGTCCCTACCACCCCCACAAAACGTCCCTGATTGAAAGATAGATTCCCTTTTCCGTACAATAAAACGGGGGCATCGTAGAGCGATTTGAGACGTTGAGGGTATTCGGCATCGGTATAAAAGAACAGCTTTACATCCGTATTTTCGAGCTTTTTAAGTTCTATTTCCGCTTCTTTCAGCCCTTCTTTTTGTAAAATAACCCGTGCAGTCGCTTCGCCTACGCCCGGTACTCGGGTAAGGGTTTTAAGATTGGCATCAAAAATACTTTTTGCCGAGCCAAAATGAGCAATTAAATGTCGAATCAATACACTTCCAAGACCGTTCGTCAGGTGTAAAGCAATCTGGTACAGTTTTTCCTGAGGCATAGTTTATTACAAATCACTAATGACTTTCCTGAACGGTTGTTGTTAGATTTCCTCCCAAATATTTACAGTTCACCAACTTATCTATTCCGTCGTAAGGAACGGGGACTTTTACGTATCCGTAAGTTACCGCAAGGTCACGAGTATGGTTGTTGTCCCCCATGGCTACTTCCACATCCTCCATGCTGAATTGACAGGGATGTTCGTGTCCGCAGGCAATCGAGATTTCAAGAATTTCTTTGGTTAATGTTTTACCGTAATTGTAAAAACGTTCGCTTTTGAGGGCCGGGTCAAGGCCAGATTGCAGCCATTTGTTTTGGGTAGCCACGCCCGTTGGGCAGCGATTGGTATGGCATACCTGTGCTTGAATACACCCAATAGACATCATGGCTTCGCGGGCTACGTTGATGATATCCACCCCCATTGAAAAAGCCATGATGGCTTGTGCTGGAAGACCCAATTTTCCCGAACCGATAAACGTGACGCGTTCGGTAAGGCCGTATTCTTTAAAGATTTTATAAACGCTCGAAAAGCCGTACACCCACGGCATAGACACGTGGTCGGCAAATGAAGGTGGCGCTGCTCCCGTACCGCCTTCACCTCCGTCAATGGTGATAAAGTCGGGCCCTTTGCCTGTCTTGACCATCAACCTTGCCAGTTCTATCCACATATCCAGTTTTCCGACGGCGGCTTTGATACCTACCGGCAACCCCGTTGCCTCTGCCATAGCCTCGATAAAATCGACCATTTCCGGAATATTGGAAAAAGCGCTGTGGGCCGCAGGCGAAATGACGTCTTTTCCGATGGGAACGTGCCGAATGTCCGAAATCTCTTTGGTGATTTTTGACGCAGGCAATACCCCGCCTTTGCCGGGTTTTGCCCCTTGCGAAAGTTTCAACTCCAACATCCGAATCGCAGGGTTGCGTTGGGTGAGATTGACCAATTTTTGCATGATGAAATTGCCGTCATCATCGCGGATTCCGAAGTAAGCAGTACCGATATTTAAAACAACATCGCCACCCATGTTATGATAAGGTGAAAACCCTCCTTCGCCCGTATTGTGGTAACAGCCAAACTTGGCCGCACCTTTGTTGAGTGCTTCTACGGCGGCTCCCGACAACGACCCAAAACTCATGCCCGAGATATTAATAACTTGCTTGGGACGATAAGGCTTACGACGATTGTGACTCAGCCCAATCACTTTGGCTGAAGGCAAAACGTAGGGGTTCTCGCGGTAGACATGGTCTTTGGGCAGTCGTTTGGTCAACAGGGCAGGTTTGATGAAAATATAGCCGGCACTATTGATGTCTTGGTCAGTTCCAAATCCCTGAAAATTGTTCTCTCGTTTGGAAGAGGCGTAAATCCACGAACGATGTCGACGATTGAAAGGGAGTTCTTCGCGGTTATTGGCGACAATGTACTGCCGAAATTCTGGCCCGACGGTCTCAATCCAATAACGCAATCTTCCCACTATTGGGAAGTTATGTTTGATGGTGTGCTTTTTTTGTGAAATATCAAAAACAGCTACCGAAATAAGAAAAAGCGCGAGCCATGTCCACCAAGGGATCGTTGAAAGAAAATCAAGGATGGGGTTCATTAGGGTTTCGTGGTTTTGTTGAAAAATTGATAGCAAATCTCGCCTATTTTTCCGATGATTTCTTCGGCTTGTGGGGTAGAAATACCGCGTACAAACACCGAAATCACAAAGGGCTTGGACGTAAAGATGATGCCGGCGTCACCGCGCACGTAGGTGAGTTCGCCGGTTTTATGGGCAATTTTTACGTTTTTAGGAAGAAAGTGAGGTAACGTGCTCACATCTTCATTTTGCAGTAAAAACGTTTTGATACGTTCACACAAATCGGGCGTTGCTACTTTGTTTTGGTAAATAAGACGCAACAGGGCATTGATTTCCTGTGAGGTAACGAAGTTGTTAATGCCGCGCGCAACGGCGACCGTGTCCATCATGATTCGGTTGAGCTGAAGACCTGGCAGATTTAATTTTTTCATTCGCTCATTGACCGCTTCACGTCCTACTTTCTGGATGATAATATTGGTAGCCGTATTGTCGCTTTTTACCATCATCAGGCGAGCCAATTCATTGATGGTCAACTTTGTGCCGTCAGCATATGTAGCAATGATGCCCGCGCCCCCCGTTTTGTCGGTGGCGAGCAGGATATGGGTGTCCTCCAAGTGAATTTTGTTGATTTTCACTTGCTCCATCAATTCCGTTAAAATCGAAATTTTAATGACACTTGCCGCCGGTACAGACTCCTTGGCCCCACGACTCACGTAGATTTTTCCTTCCAATGACTCTACTTGCAGATTGACCTGAGTGCCCGCAGGAAGTTGAGAAATGTAGGCATCCAAGGTGGATGAAAGAGGTTGATTTTGCGCTTTGGCTAAAGAAATCATTCCTAAACACACAAAAAAAATAAGTTGTCGCATCAGAAAAAGTTTTTCCGGCGACAACTTACGCAGACCTCCTAAATAAATCAAGTTTTATCACTAATCTGCCCTATCAATCTTTGGGGTTAAATCAAAATGACTTTCCAAGTCTTTCCCGATGAATAGCTTAAATTCGGTTTTAAGCTTTCGGTAATTGTCGTGGAAAAATTTCATTTTTTCGCGCAGATACGCCTGTGTTTCCCGAATATCTTCGTTGAAAACCGCCGTGTTTTCACGGAGCGCCGTAGCCATCACCACTTCCTGTTCCTGAATTTCCGCTTCTACATTATTCGTAGTACGTTTGAAATGCTCCAGTTGGTGCTCAAAGCGTCGCAGGGTCTCCTGAAAATTTACGTCTCCTTCTTCAGCCGGCAAAAAAGCTTCCATTGTTTTTAGCAAACGGCCAAAAATGTCCACTTCTTGCCCCACAAAAATAACTTCATTGAGCCAGAGGGTATGTTCAAAATGGAAGCGCTGTAAATCGAATTTATCATTGTGTGCCATGACGAAAATAGATTTAATTGAGTACTCTCAAAGTCGACATAATTCGTCATTTTTCTTATGAGCAGAATCATTTTCTTCCTTGATAAAGATCAGTAGGCGGTTTTTGATAAAAATATTACTGTATCTGTCTGTCTACTAATCCTATTTGTGAGTAGTTTTACGTGAGTTTGAAATCCTTAATCTCTCTAAGTCAATGTATCAAAAGTTTCTTTTATTGGTTTTTAGCGGGTTAGTTTCCATAAACGCCTTTTCACAAAGTTCCAACAGTGAACTGACCAATGTTACCCGTGACATGATAAATCTGGGTGGAATGCGGATTCCGACCAACGGAAATGGTACTTTGTTTGGCATTAAAGGACCCCGTGGCAACGTTGTCGGCAATCCCTATCTGGACTCGACCTGGCACACTGGAAGTATTAAATTGTTTCAAAAAATAGGCCCTCCGGGGCGCGAAGGTGACAGTATTGCCAATGTGCCTCTTCGTCTGGATTTGCACAGCAATGAAGTGGAAGTACAGGTCAACAACACGAAGGAAATCAGAGCGGTAAGCGGAAATCAGGTTCGTTTTTTCACCATTGAAGGAGCCGAACGACGGGTTTTTATGAGTACACGGCAATTTAGATCGGAAGATAACTTACAGGGATTTGTTGAATTAGTACTGCAGGGGCGTATTTCGTTGGTTGAATATGCAAAGCTGAATATCATTAAACCCAGTTACAACGAAGCATTGGGGACAGGTACTAAAGATACCAAAATTACCAAATCAATTCAATTTTACGTAGTCAAAGGAAACACGTTATTTCCGATAGGCGCATCAAGGAAAAAATTGCTGGAATCCATGGGCGATCGTGCTGATGATGTCGAAAAATTTATCAAATCCAACGACCTCAGCCTCAAATCACGCGGGGATATGGCCAAGATTTTTACGTACTACAATAGTTTATAGCGGCCCATAATCGGATAATGATCGGAATATTTTACGTCTCTTCGGGTCTGGAAATTTAAAATTTCCAGACTTTTTTTATCGTAAAACTGATTGTCAATCCGAATAAAACGGGGAGCATTTTGGTAGGTAAACCCAAAACTGCTTCCGGCACTTTCAAAAGAGTTGGAGAGTCGTTGACGTACCTGCCCGTAAGCAAATCCATAAGGAGTTTCATTAAAATCGCCGCATAACAAGACCGGGTGTGGGCTTTGGTCAATCCATTCTGTTAGCAATTTGGTTTCTTCAGCGTGATAGATAAACCCATTTTTGAGTTTTCCGTATACTTTGCGGGTTTCCGACTTACCTTGGTCATAATCCTTTTCCTTGTACGCTTCTTTGAGGCGACCAAAGCGGACGATAAGCGAGCGCAAGTGTACATTGATGACTCGAATGGTATCTATGCCGATTTTAATGTCGGCATAGAGCATCCCATTTTGATCCTGAAATTCTCGTTCATCTCGCTTCACTATCGGGTATTTCGACATAATTGCTAGACCAAAAGCATGTTTTTCGTGGCGGGCGATGGCCGGATGCGCAACTGTGGTGTAGTAGCCTGCCTTTTTAAATTGCTGAAGTGTATTAAAATCAGGACGATTGTCAAAACTGTAAAATTCCTGAAAACATTTGATGTCAGCTTTCGTGTTTTTAGCCCAATCAATCATATTGAAGGCATTCTTAGGATGTATTCCGTCCAAATATTGACAAATATCAAAGCTCATGAGATTATAACTCATTACGGTAATTTCGCCTTGTTGCGGTGGAGCATCTTCGGGAGAAATCCGCCAGGTTCTGGGCCAAAATGAAAAACTTAAGAGCAGTGCCAACGCAGATAAACTTGCTTTTCGGGGTTTAAAAAGGAGCCAGAATGTGCACAAAATCAGGTGTATAACAAGTAAGACCGGTAAACTCATCATCAAAAAGCCAATAACCCAATGTCCAGTAAATGCAAAATAAGTAAGCCCGTAAACCAAAAGTGTGAAACAAAAAAATAACTGATGGAGCCGCCAAAAAAAGGTAGTTTTGGATTTTAATTTCATTGCGTAGTTTTTGGGCTGAATCCAAATTTAATCACAAAGTAAACAATTCTATGACGAAAATTATTGCGGTTGGATTTTTTATATCCCTGCTTATTTCCTGTACTACCTCACAAAAATCAGAAGAAGAAGCGTTAGCACAAAGCTATTGTGGAAGTTGCCATCAAATGCCGAGCCCTGATTTGCTGGATAAAAAAACGTGGAAGGAGAGTGTTCTTCCTAAAATGGCCTTACGATTGGGCGTTACTCCCCAAAACATTGGTTTTTATCAAGATTTATCTGCTGAAGAAATTGTTGCATTTACCCAAGCCAATATTTTCCCCGAAACTCCGGTCGTAACGAAAGAACAATGGGATAAAATTGTCAAATACTACGTTCAAAGCGCCCCTGAACAGCTTCCTGATTCGGCCAATAAATACCCAATTTCTCCTACCTTGACTCGTTTCCAACGCAAACAAAATGTTCCTGCTATTGCCCCTTTTGTTTCACTGCTGAAATTTGACTCAGTTTCCCAGCAATTTTTTGTGGGAACCAGAAACGGTAAAATACATATTTTTGATAAACAATTTCATCGCGTTGATTCCATCAGTGTAAGCTCTCCGCCCTCTGATATAAGACACAATGCGGATGGCAGCCTTGATGCTTTACTGATGGGGATTATGGACCCCAATGACCGCACAATGGGGACATTGACAAAGTTTCAAAAATCAACGGACGGTAAAAGTTGGAATGCTAAAATAATGGCAAACAAGCTTCGTCGTCCTGTCAATCAGCTTTATACGGATGTGGATGCGGATGGATTGGAAGATGCAATTATTTGTGAATTTGGCTATTATATCGGTCAATTATCTTGGATGAAACAACAAAAAGATCGTACCTATCAAACCTTCCAACTCGAAGGTGTTCCTGGCTCGCGTTTGGTACAACCGTATGATTTTAACCGCGACGGGAAACTTGATTTTTTTGTTCTGATGGCTCAGGGCGACGAACAGTTGACGGTATTTTACAATCGGGGAGGGGGGAAGTTTGAAAAGCAAATGTTGCTGCGTTTTCCGCCGGTCTATGGTTCCAGTTACGCCGATTTAGTGGATTTTAACGGGGACGGTTTTATTGATATTCTCTATACCAACGGTGACAATGCCGACTATTCAATGATTTTGAAGCCTTATCATGGCGTTCGAATTTTTATAAACGACGGGAAAAATCACTTTGAACAAAAATGGTTTTTTCCGCTCCATGGAGCATCTAAAGCGTTGGCTGTAGATTTTGATAAAGACGGAGATTTGGACATTGCGGCTATTTCTTATTTTCCTTCCAAAGCACAGGAAGGATTTGTCTATTTTGAAAATCAGGGCAAGATGAATTTTAAACCTCAGACATTCTCCAATCCCGGACAGGGAAAGTGGATGTTACTCGAAAAAGCTGATTATGACCAAGACGGGGATATCGATTTGATGCTCGGCTATCTGGAACGCCCACCCTACAATAATCCTACACCCGAAAAAATGACTGGAGTTTGGTTGCTTGAAAACCAAACGAAGTAATCAAAGTTGGAGATTTCTGACTGGATATTTTTGGAGGAGTTCGGTAAGGTCGGAATCGAATTGGTGCTTTTTCAGAAGCTCCAAATGACGGTCATGATGAAGGTCTGTTCCAAAGAATTCCACCCAACCTGATTTGATGAAATTTAAAGCTAATTTTTTAGTAGGAGCGCCGTAGTAGCCAACCAATGACGGTAAGTTCACCTGAAAATAACAGCCCAATTCTTTCAAGTGTGAAAAAACAGCCGGTGAATGATGCCAGTAATTGTAACGTTTCGGATGGGCCAGAATAGGTTGGTATCCTTTGGTTTGCAGTTGGAAAATTACTTTTTTCAACTGTGGGCTTGGAGCCACAAACGACATTTCAATTAGTACAAATTTGGAGGGTCCAAAGCTTAAAAGGTCATCGTTTTGGAGTAAGGATTCAAAATGAGTATCTATAAAATATTCAGAGGCGGCTTCAATCTGAATGGTCAATCCTTGCTGTGCAGCGCTGGATTGCAGCTTTTGTAACCCTTCTTTGATAATGGCACTTGTGTTATTATACAGTCCGGATAAAATATGAGGAGTTGTAATGACCTTTTGATAGCCCAGTTCCTGCAATGTTGTTAGAAAAGCCAAAGATGTTTCCATATCAGGACTGCCATCATCAATTCCCGGAATCAGGTGAGAGTGCATGTCCGTTCCGAGAGTTTCAAAAACAGATATTTTAGGCTTTTTCTTGAAGAATGAGAACATAAGAGACTGATAAATAATGCAAATGAGAAAAGTAACTGATTGTAAAAAGGCTTTTTGTCAGCAGGCTTTTTCTTTTGGCGGAGCAAGGTAGTGAAAATATATTTTTTCTTAGTTCTTGTTTCGTAGTTTGGTGAGATGCGCGTGAATTTTTTAAATATAAAATAGCCGGGCAGGAAAAAAAAAGCCTTCCATTCGGAAGGCTTTTTTGTCGGGATGGCAAGATTCGAACTTGCGACCTCCTGGTCCCAAACCAGGCGCGATGACCGGACTACGCTACATCCCGATTCTTGCTATAAACAAGCAAGCGGAGGGAGAGGGATTCGAACCCTCGGTACCCTTGCGAGTACGGCAGTTTAGCAAACTGCTGGTTTCAGCCACTCACCCATCTCTCCGAAAGGCTGATAACTGAACGAACGATTTTGATGTCGTTTCGTTTATTGAGCCGCAAATATAGGGATTCAGTGCAGTTTTAAACAAATATTTTTCCAAAAATCTTCACATTTTATCTTGCAACTAAATAAGTTTCGGACAGAATCTCCTCAATATCAGGCGTGGAGCGATAGAGTTGCTCGTAAGAATTTATGATAAAATAATGGTCTTGGTAGCGGTCAATGTGGTAAGGAGCGTTTAATAACGTCCGTACATCGAACGAAATCTTGGGAATTGCATCACGTAAACAATACTCGCTCTCTCCCGCTGACGATAGAATTCCACCTCCGTAAATTTTAAGATGACCCTCTTCCTGAATCAATCCAAACTCGACCGTGTACCAATACAACCGCCCGATTTGAGCAATGGCCTCCGGCACATGCAACCACTGCAACGCCACTTGGCTCAAATCGCCCATAAAATCACAAAAAGCTTGATTGGTCAGTAGAGGTACGTGCCCGAAGGTATCATGAAACATATCAGGCTCTTCCAGATAATCCAATTGGTTCGATTTTCGTAACCACGTTGAAGCAGGAAATTGGCGATGGGAAAGTAGTTCAAAAAACTCTTTTTGCGGAATCAGCCCTGGGACCACTTTCACTTCCCAACCCGTTAAAGCGCGAAGGCGTGGATTCGTCTCCGTCGCAAAATCAGGAATATGGTCAGCTACAAAACCTACTTTTTCAATTCCTTCCAAATAGGCTACGCTCGCAATCGCAGGCAGCTGCTTCATCTGCCCCTCGTATAACATTCGCCACACATCTCGGTCAGTAGCGGTGTATGTTTGATAGGGTTGTTTCATGGTACTTATTGGTAATCTGTTAATTGTTATCCGTGTATCCGTTAATTGTTATCCGTATACCTGTTAATCCGTATCTGAGTATCCTTCATTACTGTTTTTCGAGTAACGGTTAACCGTTAACAATTAACTGAATTTCTACAATGTTCCCCGCACTTCCTGCTCGCGTTCGATGGCTTCAAAAAGTGCTTTGAAATTTCCTTTGCCAAATGATTTAGCTCCTTTGCGCTGTATGATTTCAAAAAACAAGGTAGGACGTGGCATAATGGGTTTTGTGAAAATTTGGAGCAAATAGCCTTCGTCGTCGCGGTCAACCAAGATACCCAATTCGCGCAACGGAACTAAATCTTCATCAATGTGACCTACGCGACTGAGCAGGTCGTCGTAATACGCATTGGGTACTCGCAAAAACTCTACTCCACGACTTTGCAAAGCCATCACGGTTTCGATGATGTGGTCGGTGGCTACTGCGATGTGCTGAATTCCCGCTCCGCCGTAAAAATCAAGGTATTCTTCTACCTGCGATTTTTTCTTGCCTTCGGCAGGTTCGTTGATGGGAAACTTGATTCGACCGTTGCCATTGCTCATTACCTTGCTCATCAAGGCCGTATAATCGGTTGAAATGTCTTTGTCATCAAACGAAACCAATTGGTTGAATCCCATGACATTGGCGTAAAAATTGACCCAAGGGAGCATATCATTCCAGCCAACGTTTCCCACCATGTGATCTACATATTTTAGGCCAATGTCTGACGGACGATAGGCGGGATTCCACGGTTTATAGCCGGGAAGAAATACACCATCATATGCACTTCGCTCTACAAAAACATGAACCGTGTCACCATAAGTATGAATCCCCGAACGAATGACTTTCCCGAAAGTATCTTCTTCAACAACAGGTTCAACAAACGGTTTTGCACCCCGACGAACGGTTTCCTCATACGAATAAGTTGCATCATCTACCCAAATAGCTACCACTTTGACGCCATCGCCGTGCGTGTCTATGTGTCGGCCTATTTCGGTGCCGCCCTGAAGGGGAGAAGTCAAAACAAGACGGATTTTATCTTGCTGTACCACATACGATTCGCGGTCGCGCAAGCCAGTTTCAAGACCTGCATACGCCAACGGTTGAAAGCCAAAAGCAGTTTGAAAGTAATGGGCCGCTTGTTTAGAATTACCTACGTACAGTTCGATGTAGTCCGTCCCGTTGAGTGGTAAAAAGTCAGTGTCGGTGGTTAAAACGGGTTCAAAATCAGCTACTAAAGTTTCCATGGTTGGTTTTTGATGAAGTTAATATAATTAGTTGTTTTGCTAATTATTATTATGCTTACAATTTTAAAGACAATTATTATTAAAGACAATTTTTTAGCAACTTTTTTATGTTTTCATTACCTTGTTGGCAAAACCGACGCAAGACTCCTTTTTCGTTTATTCATCCAATGAAATCCACAATAGTTATTTGTATACTGCTGTTTTCGGGTTGTTCGACCCCTAAAAAAATAGGTAAATCATCGCAAAATCAGGCTCTAAAGACTGCTTTTTCGGTGAAAGTTGACAGTTTGGATTTGTTGGATAAAGCAAGAAATCGCTCTGTCCCCGTGGCTTTGTATTTGCCTGATACCAAGAAAAATTTGCCAAAACAACAAGTGGTTGTTCTAAGTCACGGCTATGGCGGGAACAGGGGCGGAGACAATAAAGCCTATACGTATTTGACCGAATTTTTGGCCTCTCAAGGGTATTTTGTCGCGAGCATTCAGCATGAATTACCTACTGATGAACTTTTGCCGATGACAGGAAAACCGCAGGAAGTACGGCGGCCCAATTGGGAGCGAGGCGTGCAGAATATCCTTTTTGTTATTGAAGAATTGAAAAGAAGAAAACCAACGTTCGATTATAAACACCTGACACTCATCGGGCATTCCAACGGGGGAGATATGTCAATGCTTTTTGCGCATACATATCCTGATAAGGTGGACAAAGTCATTTCGCTGGATAATCGCCGAATGTCTTTTCCAAGGACTCAACAGCCTAAAATTTTCTCACTTCGTTCTAGTGACCAAGTGGCTGATGAGGGTGTTTTGCCAACGTTAGAAGAACAGCAGAAGTATAAAATGAGAATCATCAAATTGGTGAATACGATTCATAACGACATGGACGACCACGCCAATGCAGAGCAACGAAAGGAAATTAATAATTATATTTTGGATTTTCTAAACAAGTGATTTTTTAAAAATGGAGGCACAGAGGAAGGGCGTTTTTTCTCTGTGCCTCCGTGGTTTATTTTAGAGCAGCCGTTTCGCGAAGCTTTTGCGTAGGTCGAAAACGTTCGCCGTAGGTATCTGCCAATCGGTCACATTCAGTGACAAACTTTTCGATTCCCACAAAATCCACAAACGACAACGTACCGCCCGTGTAAGGGGGAAAGCCCCACGCCAAAATAGAACCCAAATCAGCGTCTAACTTGGTGCGAATGACGCCTTCTTCGTAGCAACGAACCGTTTCCAAGGCTTGGCGGTAGAGCAAACGGGTTTTCACTTCTTCCAAATTCGGTTGTTCCTTAGCTATTGGAAAGAGTTCAGATAAACCTGCCGAAAGATGCTTTTGGCCCGGTTTGGGATAGTCATAAAATCCTGCTTTGGCTTTTTTGCCCAAGCGTCCCATTTCGGTAAATTGCTTTCCTATTTGATAACTCGTATCCGTATCAGACAATACACCGTCTTTTACGGCCTGTCCAGAGATTTTATACACTAAATCCAAAGCCACCTCATCGGTAACGGCCAAAGGCCCAACGGGCATTCCGGCCAGCTTGCCAGCGTTTTCAATTAAAATAGGATTTACGCCGTCTTTCAATAGTTCCATTCCTTCGGAAGTATAGGTTCCAAAGCAGCGCGACGTGTAAAAACCACGTGAGTCGTTGACCACAATCGGCGTTTTTCTGATTTTGCGGGTGTAATCTACCGCCACCGCGATGGCATAATCAGAGGTTTCTTTACCTACAATGAGTTCCACCAACATCATTTTGTCAACGGGTGAAAAGAAGTGAATGCCGATAAAATTTTCGGGCCTTGCCGATGCTTTGGCCAAACCCGTTATCGGAAGTGTGGACGTATTAGAGCCAAATACGCCCAGACGGCCTTCCGCATTATCGGTCAACATGGGTTCTGCTTCCTTGGTGACTTTAGCTTTTAATTCGCGGTTTTCAAAAACGGCTTCAATGATCAAATCACTGCCTTTCAAGTCGGTAACGTCGGCGGTTGTTTTAATAAGACTCAAAATACCGTCGGCTTTGAGGGTATCCATTTTGCCGCGTTCCATGACTTTTCTGAGAATGGAACGGGCGTAGTCTTTGCCTTTTTCGGCGGCTTCGGTACTTACATCTTTGAGCACTACTTCAATCCCTGCCAGAGCACTTACGTAGGCGATGCCAGCGCCCATCATACCAGCTCCTAAAACGCCTACTTTTTTGACGTCTGTTTTAGGAATATTTTTTGGACGACTTGCCCCTTTGTTGGCTTCATTCAGACCCAAAAATAGCGTACGAATCAGATTGCCCGCTTCTTTGGAAGTAGCCACCTGCACAAAATGTCGTGCTTCAATCACAATTCCGTGGTCAATGTTGACCAATAAACCTTCGTAAACGCACGACATGATGTGTTGCGTAGCGGGATAATTGCCTTTTGATTTATCCATCATCATGGCCGTACCCGCCGTGAACGTCTGCATTCCAACGGGGCTCAATACGTTACCATTCGGCACTTTATAATTGTCTTTGGCCTGAATTTTACCCGTTTTCTTATTTACTTCATCCCAAGGCTTTATGGGTTTGGGATTGGCGAAAATCCAAGCCATGGCTTTCTCAATCATTTCTTCCGGAGTAGCAGCCACGGCGTCCACTATTCCCATTCCAAGTGCTTCTTTGGGCGAGAGTTCTTTTCCTTCCAGAATCAGAGGCAAAGCTGCCTGCATACCAATCATCCTCGGCAAACGTTGTGTGCCGCCCGCTCCGGGCAAGAGCCCCAATTTAACTTCCGGAAGCCCCAATTTGGTTTTTGGATTATCAAGAGCTACCCGATAATGACACGCCAGACAAATCTCCAAACCGCCACCCAAGGCTGTGCCGTTGATAGCGGCCACAACGGGCTTGCCATTGGTTTCGATCTTACGAAAAAGCTGATTGAGTCCTACCGATATTTTCAGCATTTCAGCGGGGTCACCACCTTGATTTCTCAAAATCATTTTCAAGTCGGCACCCGCTACAAATTCGGGTTTAGAGGACGTGATGATGATGCCTTTGACCTCAGGGTCGTTGTAGGCTTTTTCCAAGGCTTCCCCAAAAGCAGGGACTGATTCATCGTTTAAAACATTCATAGGCGAGCTCGTCAGGTTCCAACTGATAATGGCTACGCCTTCTTGGAGGGTATAATTAAAGGGCATTTGTTTAAATGAATTACGAATGATGAATTACGAATGAACGAATGACGAATAGGGCTGTTTTATAGACTCATAATATAAAGAGCACGTCAACCTAAATTCATCTTTAGTACTATATTTTCAGAAAAACCAATCATAGGAATCACTATCTACGATTAAGTTAATTAAACCAGTATTCTGCCTCCTGCATTCTGACCGCACGGGCGGCCCCGATCTCACTTCTAAACCATCACATAAACTTGAAATTGTACGCCAATGAAACGATAGGGGAGGCGAAGATTTGAAGTTGATAGGTAGTGTAGGCAGTTCCTTGGGTTTTCAAAAATACAGAATATTGGTTTTTACGCCCGTACAGGTTATAAACGGTAAAAATCCAGCTCCCTACCCACCGTTTGTCTTTGAGCGAAGGGTTGTTGATTTGCCACGAAAAATCGAGGCGATGGTAGTCTTTGATGCGCCCCTGATTTCGCTCGGCGTAGTACGGATACGCTTTTCCCTGAAAACTCACAAAACCGTTAGGAATGGTATACGGGCGACCGGTGCCGTAGGTGAACGTCAGAGAAAGACTGTGGTATTTATTTTCGGCGAAATTGAGCGACATATTGACGCTGTGTGGGCGGTCAAAATTGGATGGATACCATTTGCCGTCGTTGATGCGCTCCGTAAATTGTGTTCCCTGATTGACTTGGTTCAAGACGCGTGAATAGGTATAATTGACCCAACCCGTCACTTCGCCTCTCTTTTTGGTCGCCATCATTTCGACACCATACGCTTTGCTTTTTCCCTGTAAAACTTGGGTTTCGATGTAGTTCTGCAACAAAAAATCAGCACCGGGTTTGAAATCTAAGATGTTTTCAGTTATGCGATAGTAAGCCTCAAGCGAAAACTCATAAATGTTGCTTTTTAAGTTTTTGAAATACCCCACTGTAAATAATTGACTGACCTGCGGGCGAATGTGCGAGTCGCTCATTTTCCAGCGGGAAGTAGGCAGGGGAGTGGTGGTATTGGAAACTACCTGAAGGTACTGACGCATGAGATTGTAGCCAAATTTGATGGAGCTTTGCTCATTCAACGTGTAGCGCAATCCTAGACGAGGTTCAAAACCGCCGTAGCTTTTGGTGGCTTTGCCACTTCCATAAAAAACAGAATCTATAACGGTTGCCTCCGTAAGCGGAGCTCCTGCCATATACGTGCGTACAGCGGCAGGTCCCAATGCCATAAAATAAGAGTATCGTAATCCTACCGAAACCGTTGTTTTGGGATTGAGGGTTATCTCGTCTTCGGCGTGTAATGCCAGCTCAATGCCATTTTCGGTAGGTACCGATTGAGCATTAACGCGTTGGTTACTGCCGGGATTAAGCGTGCCGGGCTGTAGTTGATAATGGGTCATATTGGCCCCGAATTCTACCTTATGGCGTTTGTTAGGGATATAATTGAAGTTTGTTTTGACCTGTCGCTGTAAAATTTCCGAGCCGATGGTGACCTTATTGTCGCTGTTGAGTTCGGGGAGTAAAATACGCGGGCGGTATTGACTGAATACACCCGTAGTCTGAACGTTGAGACGGTCATTGATTATGTGAAACCAGCGAGCTGTAAAATTGATGGTATTGTAATCGTATTGCGTTGAAACCGAATTGATGTTATTGATTCCTCCCAACAAATCAGTTTGGAAGAAATCGGTACTATAATAATTGGACAGGGAAAAGGTATTTTTCTCGTTGATTCTCCAAAACAACTTGGCGGCGGCATCTCCAAAACTGGCCCGGATATTTTTCAGCTTGGCAGGACCCCACTGAAACGCAAAATCGTTGAAGGCTCCCCGACCCGTTATCAAAAGCCCTACTTTGTTCTTGACGAGTGGGATTTCGGCAGTCAGACGGTTGGCTACAAAGCTAACGCCTCCCTGCAACGAAAATTTCTCTAAACTGGGATTGGCCATCGAAATATCTAACACCGCCGCTGCACGACCTCCAAAGCGAGCCGGGGTAGTTCCTTTGTACAGATCCATACTTGAAACGGCATCGGGGGGGAATACGGAGAATAGGCCAAATAAGTGGGTGGGGTTAAAGATGGGCGCGTCGTCCAATAAAATCAGGTTTTGGTCTACCGAGCCGCCGCGAATGTTGACACCGTTGGAAGCCTCTCCCACGGAAGTGACACCCGGCAGCATTTGCAGGCTTCGCAATACGTCTACCTCACCCATAATGGCAGGCAGTTTTTTGATGGTCTTGATATTCATCTGCGTGACCCCCAGCAAAGGGCGCGTCACGTTTTCATCCACTGCCTGCGTAGAAATCACCACTTCTTCCAATTCCTTCGCTACATTCATGAGCTTGATGTCTAAACGAATGTTGTGGTTAAGGGATAGTTTTACTCGGTGGGGACGATAGCCCAAACGGCTGACAATCAAAACATAATCAGCCTCTGTCAACATGACTGTAAACGTGCCGGACGTGTCGGTATAGAGACCGATTTTATCAAAATTGAGTCGAATGACTGCGTTCGAAATGGGCTCACCCGTTAAAGAATCCCGTATGCTGCCGCTTAGTTCAAAAGGATGGATGGCCTGCATTTTTGCCAGTTGTTGCGCAAAGACGGTTCCCACACAAAAGGTCAGCAGTAAAAGAAGTAAACGTTTTAATATCATGGCGTATTCAGTAGCTAATGATTGAATGAGTTTTGAAAAGATTACTGCCAACCCTGTGGCTTGATGGGGGTACGGAATTTACTCAACACGCACGGGTACACCGGCGGACGGAACGGAGTAATCGGCTCAAAGTTGGCCTGTCGGCCCAGTAGGGGTATTAATATAGGGTCCTTGTAGTTATTTCTTTCTACCCAATACTTAACTACCCGAGTGCTGGCAGCGCCAAAATACCCAATTACTTTGTCGTTGGGGTCGTTGATATTTTGGATGTTGCCAATGATGGGAGAGGGGGGCGTATCGGTAAGGGTACCGGTGGTTTGGCTTTGGTCACGCAGCAATTTATAATACAGATAGGCATCTTTTGTAAGTCCGACCTGCTCTATTTCCAAAAGGGCTCCTTTGTAAGAATGGAAAGGAACTTTGGCAATCAGTCGGCCTTCCACACTTTTTCCGTTGGTAAAATCATCGGCGAGAAGGTTTACCTCATTGTTATAAAAAACATCCCAGCATGGATTGGCGCATTGGTAATCGTACGTAGGCGGGTTGCGCGAGTTGATTTTAACGCAGGTGCCTCCGCTGAAATTTAGCGTTCCTCCGTCACAAGTAATGCATACATTTTGCTCTTCGTAGCGTTTCCAACGCCATAAATAGTAGTTTTTGGTATCTTTCGGATCATCAAAATCCAAATACACATCTACTGTAGAGCCCACCACTATCTTGCCTGTTTTATCAAGGACTCCCTTTGGGTCAAATTGTTGGTATATTTTCTTGATGGCGGGCACGGTTCCCAATTGCTCTTTGGACGATTCGTAGGTTTTGCCATCGGGTGTCCGAAAATGTAATTGATAGGTTTGTCCTACTTTCCCCTGAAAAGTGG
Source organism: Runella sp. (assembly GCF_027484545.1). Lineage (GTDB taxonomy): Bacteria > Bacteroidota > Bacteroidia > Cytophagales > Spirosomataceae > Runella. The sequence goes on from NZ_JAIXST010000263.1 coordinate 18,451, forward strand.
CTGGTGTCGCGTACATGCCTTCGCTTACTTCCTGCAAAGCAACGACGCTTCCGTCTCCCGAACGAATTTCGGCTACGCAGCCTTTGAGAGGTTGGGAATAATAATTGCGCTCTACATTGCGCGATATACTGATGCTGACAGTGGCTCCGTTTTGGTCAGATACAAAACCTTCCACCGTAAGCAGATTGGCGTCCAAACTGTAAGTGACATCGTAGGTTTCTACGCAGGAGTACAAACAAAAAAGTTGCAGATAAATAAGCAGGGCAGGAAATAAACGTTTCTTCATTTTTATAAAAGGCCAAAAGACAGAGAAGCTAATGATTAAAAAGTGATGAAAGGGTTGAGAAGGAAGGTTCGGTAAGCGGTGTTACAACGCCCAACCTTCGGGACGAGTGGGGGTTTTGTTGGCGCTTAATACACAGGGAGCCATGGGGGGACGGAATTCAAAAAGCGGAGGCATCGGTTGCTGGTCGGGTTCTAAATTGGGGTCTTTGCCCAACATCAAAAACTTATAGGCCGTATTATAGGGTCTTTTGTCAATAAACAGGCGGCTTTTAGACACACCTGCTGCCCCAAAATAGCCTACTACTTTTTCGGAAGAATCATTGATATTTTTGATGTTGCCGATAATTGCCGCAGGGGGAGTATCTGTCAGGTTGCCCGTGTTTTGGGCTTGGTCACGCAGTAGCTTATAATATTCATAAGCGCCGGGCGAAATGGAATATTGCTGAATCTCTACCAACGCTCCGCGATTGCTGAAGCCTGCCCCGGTGGCGTAAAAAGGTATTTTGGCTACGGCACGGGCCGTGACTGTGCGCCCATTGGTATAAACGTCGGAGAAAATATTGACTTCATTGCTGTAATAGATTTCCCAGCAGGGCTTATCGCATCGGTAATCATACGTGATTCTGCTGTTTCGTTCCGGAACGCACTGAAAGGTTTTGGCGTCTAATTTGCCTCCCTCGCAGGTAGCGCAAATGCCCTGTTCCTCAAAATCCATCCAACGCCACAGGTAGTAGTTGCGTTCATTGACGGGGTCACTGAAATCGGCATAGACATCTAAAGAGGAATAAGCTACCCTCGTACCTGTGCGGTCAAGAATGCCGTTTTGGTTGAATTCGTGGTATAACTTAACAATGGAACCTGCTCCGGCAAGTTTTTCTTTTTCAGATTCATATACTTTTCCCTTCGGTGTTTTGAAGTGCAGTTGGTAGGTTTGGCCTACTCGCCCTTGAAAATTATCGGGAGCAATGTAAACGCCGCCTGAAAACTCGGTCAATGGAATCATCGAGCTATCACCGACCCTTAATTCAACGACACAATCGCGCAGGGGCTGCGAATAATAATTTCGATCGGAAGATATTGCCGTACGTAAATTGACGGTCAGCCCACGTCCGTCGGTTACGAATCCATCTATTGTTACAATTTCCGTGTTGAAATCGTATCGAATGTCATATACTTCGACACAGGAGATTACCAAAAAGCTAAAAAAGACAAAAAAGGCAAATTTTCTTAGAAACATTCGGGAAATTAATCATTTGCCACGAATAATCTCCGTTTAATCTTATTTTGCCTGTATAGACTCCTAAAATTCAGGTATGAAATCCGAGACTTTAGCGACCTATTACCTTGTTAATTTCATGGAGAGCCGGGTGCTGTAGTGGTTGATAAAATGTTGAAAATGAATTGATTATGCAGTGACATATTTTTCAGGCTCTTGTTCGAACTTGATTTTACAGCCATCGCAACAGAAATAGACATTCTGTCCTTTGTAGTTAATGACATGTTTTGGAGCAGTTTTATCAACGGGAATGCCGCAAACGGGATTGATGTAGAACTTGCTTTCGGTGTCGTCTGTCAGTGGCTCAAATTGTTCAATAAGGGGTTGTGTGTGTTGGTATTGAATGATTTCAGCCAAAATACTTATTGCTACTTCGGCCGGGGTTTTGGCCTGAATATCTATTCCCGCGGGAGTTTTTACTTTTGCTAGCACATCATCTGCAATACCCGACAGACGCAGATAGTCAAAAACCGCCTCTTTTTTCTTGCGACTTGCCACCAATGCTACATAGCCATGCTCCTCTTTGAGGGCAGCTTTGAGGGCTATTTCATCTTGTTCTCCCTGGGTAGCCACTACTACAAATCGTTTGGCAGTAAGCGGTACTTTGGCTAAATTGAACGTGATTTTAATTTCATCGGCAGTTGGAAAAAGCTCAGAGTCGGCGTTCATTGCCATTACTGTTACTTTGTAATCAAGTATTTTGCCTAATTGCGCCAATGCCTGTGCAATGGCCGTCTTTCCCATGATAATCAGCTGAGGTTTTGGCATAACAGGTTCGATATAAACGTCAACTGACCCGCCGCTTTGGCAAGTCATTTTGTAGTCTTTGATTCCTTCGGGAGAAATATCGTCAGGATTGGGGCTGATGCGTACCAAACGCGGCTGGCCCTGTTGTATGGCTTCGCCGGCTTCTTTGAGCATAATGCCTTTGGTACAACCGCCTCCAATCCAACCCCACAGGTTTCCGTTTTGCTCAATGAGTGCGTGGTCGCCTGTCTTACCCGAACTGGGGGCTTCGCGCCGTACCACTGTGGCAATTGCAAAAGGTACGTTTCGCTGTCGCAATTCCGTTAGTTTTTTAAGATATTCATCAAACATGAGTAGACTGTCTAAAGGATTGATTTGCGTTTTATTTTATTAAACATTGGACAGAATAGTCTCCAATTCCAGCAAACTTTCCAAATTATGTGCTGACTTGAAGTCATCCACCAACGGCAGGGCAGCGCTCATACCACGGGCAGTAGGGGTATAGCCTTGCATGCCTTTGAGCGGGTTCAGCCAAATTACTTTCCGAGCTTTGCGTTGGATTTTTGTCATCACTGAGTGCAGCAAGGCCGGGGAGCCTGTATCCAAACCATCGCTTAGAATAATCACTACAGGAGAGCCATTGAGCGTTTGTTTGCCGTAGCTATCGTAAAAGGTTTCCAGACATGTACCGATTTTTGTTCCGCTCGACCAATTGTCAGCTTGCTGTGCCAGATTTATCAATGCCAAGTTTAATAGCTTGGTATCCAACAAATGGGTAATTCTGACCAGTGAGGTGCTGAAAATAAAAGCTTCTGACTGACGGAATCGGTCGCGCAGGGCGCACACAAATCGCAATAGAAAAAAACTGTATTTGTCCATGGAACCGCTTACATCGAGCAATACAATTAAGCGTTGACGTTTGGGCTTTTGTCCTTTGAAACTAAGTTTGATGGGTTCGCCACCCAGACTTAAACTGCGTCGAATCGTCCGCTGTAAATGAATCTGACCGTTGATTTGCCTGTTTTTCATGCGTCGGCGCAGGCGCAAGGCCATTTCTTTGAACAATCGGTCGGCGAGTATTTCCAGTTCGCGGGCATCAATTTCCCTGATTTTTGAGAAATCGGTTTTGCGTAACCGTTCGGAGGCATTAGCTCCTGATACATTTTTTGCTTCTTCTTCCTCGTCAGGGTTGCTTTTACCCTGCCCTAATAAGACCAAAGCCGCGGTATTTTTTTTCTGCAATGTGCCTGTTACCGCTATTTTGTTTTTTCTGTCGGGTTGTAAATCAATGGGATTTGTATCCCAATAAAGGGAGAAAAGACGGTCATAACGTTTTTGCTCTTCGGGAGAGGTGCAAAAAATGGCACGGAGTGCATTTTTGAAAATCGGACGGTAAACCAGCACATCATGCCGAGCGGCATTAAGTGCATCCTGCGTTTCCTGTACGCCCACATTCAATCCGTGACTTCGACAAAATTGCCCAAAAGCAACGATGGCTTCGGAAAGACTTGCTGTCGAATAGGCTTGAATTTTCATGAGATTACGCTGTTTCAAGGGGGCTTTTGGAAAATCATTTACTCCATCAAACCTGCGTTTTCTTTCTTGACGATACTAATGTCTTCTACGGTTTTCAGAACGCAACCCAGCGTTTGGTGAAGTGCTTGGGCTGTTACGCGGCGATACCCCAAGGCCATGAGCGATTCGGCCCAATCAATGGTTTCGGAGACCCCGGGGGTTTTGGCGAGTTTACGCGAGCGTAATGTTTGTACAAAAGCAACTGTCTGTTCAAGCAATTCGGACTCAATATCAGGCAGTTTCATTTGCACAATGCTCATTTCTTTGTCCAAATCTGGGTAGTCAATCCAATGGTACAGACAACGGCGTTTGAGTGCGTCGCTCAGTTCGCGGGTGCGGTTGGAAGTCAGAATGACGTACGGTCTGTGCGTGGCTTTGATGGTACCGATTTCGGGAATGGTAATCTGAAATGCGGACAGCAGTTCCAATAGAAAGGCTTCAAATTCTTCATCCGAACGGTCGATTTCGTCAATCAGCAACACGGGAGCTTTGGGGTGCAGAATTGCTTGTAAGAGAGGTCGTTTTAGTAAAAATTTATCGCTAAAAATTTCACTTTCCGCCATTTTTTCGTGGTTGGCTTCGGCACTTTTAAGCAGGAGTATTTGCTTTTGATAGTTCCATTCATACACGGCGGCATTGAGGTCTAAGCCTTCGTAGCATTGCAAACGAATCAAATCAGTCTCCAGCCAGGCGGCTAATACGGCGGCAATCTCAGTTTTTCCAACGCCGGGAGGACCTTCGAGCAAAATAGGTTTGCGCAATTTGAGCAATAAAAACAAAGCCGTGGCCAATTCTTCATCAGCCACGTAGTTGTAATCATTCAATGCCTCAATGATGGCTTGCGGATTTTGGACCATATCTACTTAAAAAGCCCTTTTACCATACTGCCCACCATGGAACCTGCGCTCATGGTGTTGTTCACATCTTTGCCGGCCAATTTATTCGAGAAATTGTCAATAAATTGGTCAAAGACCTGATTGGAAACGTCGTTGATGAGGCGCGAGCCAAATTGTGCCAGCATCCCTGTCACTTCAACGTTCATAGTTACATTGACTTCGGTGCTGCCGGCCTTGTCGGTCAGTACCCCGCTCATGAGCATATCGGCACCGCCTTTCCCTTTGGTGTCGGTTCCAACACCCTTCAGCGACATGGTTTTGGTAGCTGCATTTCGTTCCAAAAACGTAACCAAACCATCATAGCTGGCTTTGACCGGGCCAAATTTAAGGGTTACGGTCCCTTTGTAATTATCTGCGTCCACTTGTTCGGTCAGTGCTGCTCCGGGAACGCAGGAAACGATTTCGTGTGGATTTGAAAGACTATCCCATACTTTTTCGATGGGTTCATTGATTTCAAAAGTGCGATTAATGGATGTTGTCATTTGTGTTTTCGTTTAACCCCTCCCCCTTGCCCCCCTCCCTGATTGGGAGGGGAGAGTTAGTTTACTGACTCTGTCATAGAGGAGGAGCAGGGTTATATTTTGCCCGTATCTTTCAATTTCTTCCAGATTTTATAAGGCGTAATGGGAATGTCCATGTGGGTAACGCCATATACTGAAAGCGCATCAACGATGGCATTGGCAATGGCGGGCGGCGCTCCTACCGTTGGCGATTCGCCTACGCCTTTGGCCCCAATAGGGTGATGCGGTGACGGGGTAATTACGTGGCCGGTTTCCCACTTCGGAGACTCGACGGCAGTGGGTACCAGATAATCCATTAAAGTACCGTTCAGAATATTTCCTGCTTCGTCGTAAATCAATTCTTCGTACATCGCCGGCGCGATACCCTGCGTCAATCCACCATGAACCTGACCCTGCACAATCATCGGGTTAATGATGTGACCGCAGTCATCAATAGCGACAAAACGACGTACTTTGATTTCAAAGGTCTCGCTGTCTATGTCCACCACGCAGATGTAAGCACCCGACGGGAAAGTAAGGTTTGGTGGATCGTAATAGTGCGTTGCCTCAAAACCTGCTTCCATGCCTTGCGGATGATTGGTATAAGCTGCGAAAACCAATTCCTGAATCGTTTTCGATTTTTCGGGTGCTCCTTTTACTGAGAATTTGCCGGGTTCCCATTCTAAATCTTCTTCACTTACTTCGAGCAAATAAGCCGCGATTTTACGGGCTTTATCGCGCAATTTACGCGCGGCCATTACTGCGGCAGCTCCTGCCGTAGGCGTGGAGCGGCTGGCGTAAGTGCCTAATCCGTAAGGAGCGGTGTCGGTATCTCCTTCTTCTACCTGAATGTGTTCGGCAGGGATGCCGAGTTCTTCGGCGATGATTTGAGCGTAGGTTGTTTCGTGGCCCTGTCCCTGTGATTTGGTCCCAAAACGCGCAATGGCTTTGCCCGTGGGATGAACCCTGATTTCGGCAGAATCAAACATTTTAATACCCAAAATGTCAAAATCCTTCGAGGGACCTGCACCGACGATTTCGGTAAACGTGGAGATGCCAATCCCCATAAGCTCGCCTTTTTTGCGTTTTTCGACCTGCTCTGCGCGGAGTCCGTCGTAATCAATGGCGTTCATGGCTTTTTCCAACCCAGCAACGTAGTCGCCGCTATCGTATTCCCAACCAAGAGGGGATTTGTACGGGAATTGGTCTTTTTGGATGAAATTCTCAATCCGTAATTTGGCAGGATCTTTACCGATTTCAAATGCCAAACGGTCGGTAATGCGTTCGATGGCGTGAACGGCCTCCGTTACCCGGAACGAACAGCGATAGGCTACGCCTCCCGGTGGCTTATTGGTATAAACGGCATCGGCTTCTACAAAAGAGGTGGGGTAATCGTACGAACCCGTACATACCGAGAACATGCCGATAGGGAATTTGGACGGGTTGGCGGCGGCATCTGTATAGCCATGATCGGCCAAAATTTTGAAGCGCGTCGCCAAAATCTTACCTTCTTTAGTAGCCGCCATTTCGGCAGTGATGTGATAATCACGGGCAAACGAGTCGGCTTGCAGGTTTTCACTGCGGTCTTCAATCCATTTGACGGGCTTTCCTACCAAAAACGAGACTGCAATCGCAATCACATAGCCGGGATAAACGGGAACTTTACCCCCAAAACCACCTCCAATATCCGGTGAAATTACCCGAATTTTTTCCTCCGTCAACCCGACGTGACCAGCAACTAACGCAATTACGGTGCGGATGGCGTGAGGTGCCTGTGTGGTCATGTACATCGTGAGATGATTATCCACTTTGTCGTAATCGGCGACGCAACCGCAGGTTTCTATGGAGGCTACGTGGATACGAGGAATGTGCATTTGTTCTTTCACCACCACATCGGCGTTGGAAAAAACTGCTTCGGTTTCTTCGCGGCTGCCTGCCTGCCAGTGCCAAATATGATTGTCGGTTTTGCCCGGTTTGTCGGGGCGAAGGATCGGGGCATCATCATTCAATGATTTGTAGGGGTCCATGAGCGGTTTCATGGGCTCATATTCTACAATCACGGCTTCTTTTCCGTCCCGGGCGGCGTAGCGACTGGTGGCTATGACGGCCGCCACTTCCTGCGCCTGATACATGACGGTATCGGTTGGCAATACCATTTGCGTATCCGACATTAGAGTGGGCATCCAATGAAGATTATATTGCTCTAAGTCTTTGCCCGTTACTACGGCGACTACTCCAGGTATTTTGAGAGCGGCTTCTGTATTAATTTTTTTGATTTTCGCGTAGGCATAAGGGCTGCGTACAATATCCATGTAGAGCATGCCGGGTAATTTTATATCATCTACGTAATTACCTTTGCCCTGAATGAAACGTGCGTCTTCCTTGCGTTTCATGGAGTGACCCATGCCACTGATTGCTTTTGATGTTTTACACTGTATCATGTTTTTTCAGTTTAAGGGTTACACAAATTCAGGTTCGGTCGATGGCAGCTCTTCTCCCCGTATTTTGGCTCCGGCGTATTGGATGGCTTTCACGATGTTGTTGTAACCCGTACAGCGGCATAAATTTCCTGAAATCCCCCAACGAATTTCATCTTCGGTTGGATTCGGATTGTTTTGGAGCAATTCAGAAGCCCTCATCATCATGCCCGGCGTGCAGAAGCCGCAGTGCAGTCCGTGATTTTCTTTAAAACCTTCCTGCAAAGGATGCAGACTGCCCTCAGGTGCCAGTCCTTCAACGGTTTGGATTTCTTTGCCGTTGGCCTGAACCGCCAAAACGGTGCAGGATTTGACAGATTTTCCATTTAATAAAATGGTACAGGCGCCGCAACTTGAGGTATCACAACCGATGTGTGTACCCGTCAGATTGAGCACTTCACGTATAAAATGCACCAATAACAAGCGGTTTTCCACCTGTAATGTATGTGCTGTACCATTGACAGTTATTGTAATTTCTTTCATAAGCCCCTGAATCCCCGAGGGGGACTTTGTTTAAAGTGATAGTTAATTGTATGTTTTATGCAAGGAAAATAAGCCTTCGTCGGTACGTGATTTGGGCTTTTTAGATTAAAATCCGCTCTGAAGCTTTCTTAATCATCCGTTTTACGAGTACGGCGACCATATCTCGTTTGTATTCTTCGCTGCCCCTTAAATCGGAGGAAGGACTGCAATCTTCGGAAGCGTATTTAGCAGCTTCGGCGATGGTTTCGGTCGTAAGGGTTTTGCCGATTAAGGCAGCTTCCGAACGGGCTGCACGTAAGGGAACGGGATTTACGTTGGTGAGGCCGATTCCGGCGGCAGTACAAACGCCGTTAGCGTCGAGGGTTAGTTGAACGGCTACCCCTGCGGTAGCATAATCGCCTACTTTGCGTTCCAACTTGTGGTACGCACTGCTTGTACCGGCCGGTGGTACCGGAATTTGGATTTCGGTCAAAATTTCTCCGTGTTGCAGGGCAGTCATGTAAAAGCCGTAGAAAAATTCATCAATGGGAATCGCTCTTTCGCCGTCGGGTCCGGTAGCAATAACGGTGGCCCCCAGAGCAATCATTACGGCAGGATGGTCATTGGCGGCATCGCCGTGGGCTAAATTTCCACCCAGGGTTCCCATGTTGCGAACCTGAGGGTCGGCAATGAGGTGAGTTACATCCTCAAAAATGGGAAAGTGCTTTTTCAATAAATCAGAATGTTCGGCCTCGACTTCCCGAACTAATGCTCCAATTTTGACTGTGCCATTTTCTTCGCTGATGTGCGATAGTCCGGCAATACCGTTGATGTCAATAAGTCGTTCGGGTGAAGCGAAACGCAGTTTCATCATCGGAATCAGGCTATGCCCGCCTGACAGTATTTTGGCCTCGTCTCCGTACTTTTGGAGCAGCCCGATGGCCTCTTCCAAAGTAGTGGGGGCATCATACTCAAAAGGTGCTGGAATCATAAAAAAACTGAATTTAAGAGTTTAGGAATAAATAAAGACTTATGAAACCTTGATATGATTCCGGGCCTTACTAAGGATACGGAATATAAATTGATTGATAATTCTGAAACCGCTTCCATTGTAAAAAGCGGCCACAAACAACAGCATAGCACCTGCGTAATAAAACCCAAACGCAAAAGGAACTAATACGCCTATTGCTACAAACAGTAAACCTATTAAAGCGGCCATCAATGCTTTGATTGTACCGGTGCCTCGATAGTTTCGATAAATGCCATAAAGAACCGCTCCCCCCAAGACGAATGCAGCCCATGCTCCCCAATCGGTATGGTGAGAGACCAACGGCGATATACCGCACATGGCTAAACTGCTGCTATAGGCTACCAGACAGAAAGGGCACTTGGGCAATAAAATGAGCAAAAAGCTAAGAGAAGAAGGCAGAGAGGTGTTAAACGATACTCTTTTAGGAGCAGGTGAGGTAGTTTGGCAAGCCGATTGGCACTTTCCGGTCTGTGAAGAAACACGAGATAGCGAGCGCATAGGCTTATCGTTTTAAGTAAATGCCAGGTTAAAGTTGAAACAAAACTAAAAATCTGTTTTCAAATTAAAAAGCATACTTTAATAATATTTTTAGAAGAATTTGGACTGAATGGCTTAATAATACTATACGTTATGTTTATTGTTCTATACGTAGAAACAGGTTTTTGGGCTCTGTCGTACGTATTTTGTCCTGAATGAGCACCGAAATTTTATGTGAGGGGTGTTTGATACTTACAGCAAAGGAAGGCGTACGCTGAATCGGGTTCCGTTGTTGGCTACTTCGACCTGAAGGTTGGAGAGAAGGCGGTAGCGATTAATGATATTTTGCAGACCCAATTGGGTGGATTTTTCAAAAGTCTTCTTTTCCTGTACATTATTTTCAACGGTCAGAAAATCGCCTTCCTGCAAAATTTTGATTTTAAGGGGATTTTCGCGGGAAATAACGTTGTGCTTGATGGCATTCTCAATCAGCATTTGCAGGCTTAACGGTGCTATGTGCTGATGGTACGTTTGGGCAGGAATGTCTTTTTCAATCTGTAAATTTTCTCGAAAACGAATTTTGTTCAGGTACACGTAGGCGTCTAAAAACTGCATTTCTTCCTCCAGCGTTACCGTATTTTTTTCTCGACTTACCAACACATACCGATACACATCCGACAGCCGATCTAAATACATTTGGGCAGGAATATTTTCCTCCTCAATGAGCGAGGCCAGCGTGTTGAGGCTATTGAACAGAAAATGAGGGTCTAATTGATTTTTTAGGGTTTCGAGTTGCGATTGTACGTTTTCGCGGGCCAACGCCTCGGTTTTTTGCACATGGCGCTTCCACGACTGAAAGAAATAGACGTTTTCGTAAATCAGGGTCACAATCAGCGTAGGAATCAGACTGATACGAAAACCCATGAAAAGGGGCGGTTGGTCATTGAATTGCAACATGTATTTGCAAAAGCCATAATCGACAAGAATCGTAACGAGCAGCGTGTAGACAAGACTGGTCAAGGTTTGATAAATGAGTCGTCTGGCAGTTTGATTGTACTTGGGGAAAATCTGACGGGAGCGGTTGAAAATGAAGCGATTGCCTTCCCAAAGAAACAGGGTATTCAGAAAACAGGTAGTCATCCAATGCGCGATTTCTTTTCCGTTTTCCAAAAAAAACACATCGCTGTGAGTAACCAAAGGGATAAGCAGGCTGAGCAGCGGAATGCCAATCAACCTTGCTTTTGTGTCATGCAGAACTACCTGTTCCATAAATGCTTGATTTTCCTCAAAGGTACAAACTTTTTTCGTCCTTGAATTGAAGCGTAAATTCTTCCAACGAGGTGCGGGGCTTTCCTAAATCCTCCCACGTTTTTTTTGCGAGAAATACCTCATTCGTTTTTTCATAAAAGCCAAACAACTCAGCTAAATGTGCCATTTTAGGCGAAAAAACACCTACTGTTCGAACCAGCCAAAGGGGCATTACCTGCATTTTCAGCCGAGGATTGAAGCTTACCTTCAGTCTGTCAATGATTTGCTTATAATTCATTTTTTCATTTCCCTGAACGGCATAATGGGTATCGAATGCTTCGGGATTATTAAGGGACTCAATGACCTGAACGGCGTAATCGACGGAGTTCATCCAGTAAAAATCCACCGGTTTGCCTATCCATTGAAAAGTATCTTTTTTGATACCCCAAAAAATACTGTCCAAAAACCAGGTAGGGTGAAAAATGGTGAACGGGATACCTGATTGCTCAATAAATGCGTGACCTTGTCGTCGGATTTGATTTTGTAATATATCCCGGTCGTGCTCAACAAAAGGATACGCCCCCAACGCACTGATTTTCAGGATTTGCTGAATGTCAGTCAATTGACAGGCTTCCACGATATTTTTAATCCCTTCCCTTTCGGTATAAAAAGACTGATTGGGAGAGACGTCATCTGAATTGAGATTAATGTACACGTAATCAACGCCTTTAAAAGCATGAATAAGGCTTGTTGGATCGGTAACGTCTCCCGGTACCAACTCTATGGAAGCGGGCAATAACTTCTTTGCCTTTTCCAAATCTCTTACCAAGGCTCGGACCTGATAGCCGTGCCAAAGCAGTTGTTGAATGACTGGTTGCGCCAAGCGGCCCGTGGCCCCGACGACTGCGATTGTTTTTGATGTTTTCATGTTTGTTTTATTTTAGAACACAGATAAAACGGATTCAACAGATAACTGCGGATGGTTTGTTATTTAGCTTTCAATCTGTACTATCTATGTTCTATTGAAAATTAAAAGGTTAAACGATAGAAAGGAACGGGCAGGAAGCCTTGTTGATAGGCGGTGCCGATTTTTTTAGTACGCGGATTGTAGGCTTGCTGGAAAATGTTCTGACTGTTGGTAAAATTCTGTAAATCAAGGGCCAACTCGTGTGTCATCCGTCGGCGGTTGAGTTTGTAGCCGATTTTGAGGTCGGTGCGGAAGTAGCCGTTTTGTTGCTGTAAATAGGCGCGGGTATCGTCATAAACAGTGGCGCGGGTGTCGGCGGAGGCACTCAGGTTAATGGGGCGGATGTATCGGCCGCCTGCGGAAGTCAGTTTCCAGTTAATACTCAGCACATTGTTGCGGCGACCGATGAGGATGTCTTTTCCTGCCAATACGTTAGCTACATAATGACCGTTGAAAGGTGTGTTGCGCTCTACCCCGTCGCTCCCTTTGTATTTGGAATCAAACAAAGACCCAGTAACCAGAAAATAATAGTTGTTGGAGAAGTATTTTTCGAGGGTCATTTCTATGCCGTAGTTGCGACCTGTGCCTTTGTTGACCAGATTCCCTTTGTCAACGGGTGCAAAGTCGACTCCTTCTACCAGTACCGAATAATAGCTTGACGTTTTTTCAACGGGTACGTCAAACAGCGATTGGTAGTACGTTTCTATTTTCAAACGAAGGTTTTCAGTTAGGTTGCGCTCATAGCCCAATACAATGTGGTGACTGCGCGTAAAGCCCAGGTCTTTGTTGGTGAGCGAGTAGCTACCGTTGGGGTTTTGGGTCTGATAAAAGTAGAGGAGTAGTGGCTGTAAATTGCTATGAAGTCCGTAGGCGAGGTTTAGTGTGCTGCGGTCATTGAGGGCATAACTCAAACCAAGGCGTGGCTCGACGGCATTGCTGTTGTTCAATTCATAGTGCAGGGCAGTCAAACCCGCGTTTAAGGTCATATTTTGACTGAAACGGTGCTTCCACTGCACATATCCCTGCGAAAGCATCGTTTCGCCGTCGGTATTTCGTTGAGAGATGATACTCGGATACAGGGTCGTATTGCTCAGTTCAAAGCGACTTAAATCAATGATGATGCTACCCGAAATTTTGTTTTTAGCGTTGATCTTGTGATTGATAGTGGCGTTGAGCGACAGCTTTTTGTTGGTAAAAAGTGCCTGTTGCTGAGGAATTTCGCTCAAAATCGTTTTGGATTCAGTTTTATACAGCACCGTATCGCCTTTGAAATTTTGGTACGTCCGCGAGCCCGACAAGGTAATCTTTCCGTAGGTTTTGTCCGAGAAACGATGTTCGTACGATAAGGCGGCGACCCCCGTTTCAAAGTTGACGCGGGTATTGCTGTTTTCATCCCCGTAGGCATCGCCTTTTTCAGTATCTACGTCTTTTCCCAAAAAGGTAATGTTGCTTTTTCCTCCGATGGTCCAGAAAGAAAGATTTCCTTTTTTACCGACGGGGATGTCGGTTTTGAAGGTAAAGTCTTGGTAGTAAGGGGTTCCTGCAATTTGGAAGCCAAGATTGGACATAATTCCGAACAGCGAATAACGGTAGTTGACCAAATAAGAAGCTTTTGATTTTTTGCTGTAAGGCCCTTCAGCTCCGACTTCTACGCCGTTGAAACCTACTTGGGTCAAAAACTCGTGCTTTTCGTCATTGCCTTTGCGCAGACGCAGGTCAAAAACGGAGCCCAACGCGTTGGCGTATTCGGCAGGAAAGGCACCCGACATAAAATCCGACTTGGCCAATAAGTTGGTGTTGAGCATCGAAACCGGGCCGCCTGACGTACCCAACGAACTGAAATGGTTGGGGTTGGGAATGTTGACCCCGTCGAGCCGCCACAGAAGCGAAGCGGGCGAATTGCCGCGAACAACAATGTCATTGCGGGCATCGTTGGCTCCACTGACACCCGCAAAGTTGGCTGCCATGCGCGACGGGTCACCGAGGCTGCCAGCGTATTTGAGAGTTTCGGCCGGGCTGAAAGGCCGGGCGCTCGTGGTGGCCATTTCGTTGTTGGTCACCTTGTTGTCTTCCGTACGTTTGTACTTGACCGTTACTTCGTTGAGTTTCGTAAAACTCTCGGTCATGGGAAAATCCAAGACGACTTCTTTCCCCGCATTGACAATGATGTCTTTGGCAAAAATGTCTTCGTAACCCAAGTACGTAATTTTGAGGGCAGTGCGGCCAACGCCCACTTTTACCAAACGGAAATTTCCTTCGGCGTCGGTGGTAGTACCGTTGAGTGGGTTACTTCCCACAACAACGACGGTAGCACCGACAACCGGGGCTTTGGAGGCCGCATCTGTGATCTTACCGCGTACTGTTTGAGTGGCAGACTGAGCGATTACCTCATGAGTTGAAAAGAGGGCTATTAACAGGCCAAAAATTAGGGAGAGAGAATAAAAAGATGTTTTCATGACTTGTTTGTGTTTGTTTTCGATTCAAAACTGGCACAAACAAGTCGCTTGAAAAATAAAAAGGGGGGCGAAACGTCAGGGAGTGGGGCGAAGTAAAAATGGACGGGGGTGAAGCGTAGCGGAAATAAGTGAGGTGACGCTATGCTATCGATTCATGGATTGTACAGCACTCAACAGCGGTAGCCCTCTTTTCATGGCTTTGTGCAGAGGGGCGGGGTCATAATAAGCACTGTAGCGGTCGATGAGATTCGCTTTGTTAAAATGGCAACAGATATTTATTTTAATAGAGGAGGTGTTGCCGTTGATAAATCTAAAATTTCCCGTAAAAAAAGAAAGTACGTAAACACCCGGCAATCCGGAAAGAGGCAACGTTTTGGTGGATTGAACAGGTACGTGCGTAAAATCGCTGAACGTCGCTGACTGAGAGTATGTCTAAAAATTTTTTTTCAATTTCTTGCCAAAATCATATCAATAAAGGCAATTTGAATAAAAGCAGCCGAAGATTCTACGGTTTTTTCGTAATCTTTACTCAAACGCCTAAA
>NZ_JAIXST010000116.1 GCF_027484545.1 Runella sp.
CTACCTATTTGGACTTGTGATGAATCAAAAAATATAAACCCAAATCAATGTATATTACAATTTTAACTATATTGAATCTTTATCTAAACCTGTCAACCTATTTTAGGTAATGACAGTTGAAAGAGTGTAAAGTGTAGGGTGTATATCGTTTAATCTTTTCCTCTCTTGTTACAGTCTTTACACTTTTTACTCTCCACTTTACACTCACTCTACTCCGTTTTCAACGATTCTGCCGGATTGCTCAAGGCGGCTCGTATGGCTTGGAAACTGACCGAGAACAGCGCGATGCCCAGCGCAAAGGCTGACGCTATACCCAGATGCCACCATTGCACTTCGACACGGTAGGCAAAAGTTTCTAATAATTTTTTGTCTGCCCAATACGAAATCGGCAACGCAATCACCAGAGCAACACCGACGAGTTTGAGAAAATCGCCCGCAAGCATCGTGGCAATGCTTGCGATGCTCGCTCCCAGTACCTTGCGGATTCCTATTTCTTTGGTTCGTTGTTTGGCTACTAACGAAATCAGCCCAAAAATTCCCGCGCAGGCAATCAGAATGGCCAAAAGCGTGACAAAGCTTGTCATGCGCCAAATGCTGTCGATGGGTTTATATGACTTGTCAACTTCGTCGCTGAGGTAGAAATAACTCAATGCCCTGCGAGCCGGAATCTTTTTAAAACGAGCTTCCAAATTGCTTATGAGCGCTTTGGCTTTGGATTCATCGGTAAGGCGTAGCGTTAAAAAATTGCTGAGTCGCTGCTTGCCCGCGTACCAATGCAGGAGCGGCTCAATTTCGTCTTTGAGGCTTTGATAATGGAAGTTTTTGGTTACTCCAATGACCGTATAAATTTCGTCGTTGTTGTTTTGACGTAAACGTTTGCCCACGGCGCTCGTCCAGCCAAAAGCTTTCATGGCTGCTTCATTGATAACCACGGAATGATTGACCGAGTCGGCGGAAGTATCGGAGAAACCACGCCCTTCGACAAACGGAATTTTAAACGTCTCAAAATAATTTTCAGTGGCACTTACGTGGCGTAGGATTATTTTTTTGGCTTCGTTGCCTTCGGGAAAATAGTTGTTGAAGTTTTGCCAATATTGCACTGGCGTCAATTCGGAAGCCGTAAACGATACCACATTGGGGTTTTGGCGGAGTTCATTCAAAATGACTCGCCCTTCCGAAATGGCTGCATTCTTATCTCGATAAGCTAAATTCGTATTAAAAACCAACACATTGCTTTTGTCGTAGCCGATATTTGTAGTTTTCATGAAATTGATTTGTTGCCTCAAACCAATGGTACCGACAATCAGCACAACCGCCAACGAAAACTGCAACACAATCAGGCTGTTTTGCCGTAAACGACCGCGATTCGGGTCTGCTGAAATTTTGCCTTTCACGGCCTCGGTTGTTTTCAACCCCATGAGATAATAGGCGGGATAGGTGCCGGCAATGAGAGCGATGAGTAAGGAAACTCCTAAAACCGACAGAATGGTAGGATAATCATTGGCAAATGAAATGTCCAATTGCATGTGCCTGTCGCGCAGTTGATTGAAAGACGGAATCAGATACGATACCGCAAAAAGCACTGCCAATAGGCAGGAGGTCAACATCACAAGCCCGGATTCCATCCAAAATTGATTGAGAATAATGCGTTTTGATGCTCCAACGACCTTCTTTACGGCTACTTCTTTAGTGCGCGGCAAAGCCGAAGCTGTGTTGAGATTGATAAGATTGATACTGATGATCAGCAAAAGAAAAACAGCAATGGAAATCGCCCCGTAGATGAGACCGATAAACGTTGGATTTTGTTCGTGAATGAAGTTTTTAAACAAATTCAGGTGCAGAATTTGCTTTTGGGATTCGGGGGCAAAATGCGTTTTGACCAATTGAGGTAATTTGGCTTCCAATGCCTCTTTGTTGGCCCCTTTTTTGAGTAAGACAAAGACCGAGGCAAATGTGTTGTACCAATCGGCCCCCTCTTTAAAGTCTCGATTAGAAGTAAGAATTTCGGCCGGCATCACTACGTCAAACTGTTGCGAAGAATTGGCGGGGATTTTGGCCATTACGCCCGAAATCTTGAATTGAGCCGTATCATCCAGCGTGACGGTTTTGCCGACGGGGTCAATGTTGCCAAATAGATTTTGGGCTATTTTTTCGCTTACAATCAGCGAATTTCGGTCTTTGAGGGCGGTGGCAGCATCGCCGTATTTGAGCGGAAAACTGAATACCTGAAAAAAGGTGGAATCTACAAAAACAGTGCTTTCCTGCACGTCTTTGGTGCCATAATGAATCCACGGCCGATACCACGTTTGAATGTGCGTCCCTGTTTCAATTTCGGGATAATCTTTCAGCAGTTGGTCTAAAATCGGGTACACCGTATGGCTGTGTTTACGATCGTTAGATTCGGTTTGGATGTAGTAAAGGCGGTCGCCGTTTTTGTGAAACTGATCAAACGTGAGGCATTTTTGAGCAAAAAGCACCAAGACGACCACGCAGGCCATTCCGACCGACATCCCCACCAGATTGATACTGGTAAAAAGACGGTTTTTCCACAGATTACGGAAAGCGATTTTGAGGTAGTTACGGAGCATTTATTTTTTGGTTATATTTGTAAAAAACTGAAAATCATGGAAGCATCATCTTTTGATCTAATCGAAGAGTTCCAAACTGAAGACATTATGTCCGTTAATCATTCCAAAATTATTCATCGTTTGAGTGTAGCACTTGACGAATATAGTGATGAGTATGAAATCTTACCGGAACTTGAACTTGATCTCTCTGCCGGAAAATGCAAACCCGATATTTGTGTTTATCAAAATTTTCCGGATGATTGGGAAAATGATATTATTTTTTATTCACAACCACCTATCATTGCCATTGAGATTCAATCTCCTAAACAAGCAACTACAGAACTGACTGATAAAATGAACATGATTTACTTTCCATCCGGAGTAAAATCGGTTTGGATTATCGTGCCTGTCTTACAATTGATTATCATTCGGACCCATGACGGCCAAAAACTTGTATTTATGGATGGTATCATTAAAGATCCGGCAACTTCTATTGAGATTTTATTTTCAAAAATTTTCAAGTAAAGACCCTATTCTGTTTTCAAACTCTTTACTGGATTACTCATAGCCGCTCGAATGGACTGGAAACTGACGGTAAAAAAGGCAATTAGTATGGACAGTACGGCCGCTATCACAAACGTCCAAGCACTGATGTCAATGCGGTAAGGGTAATTTTGCAGCCATTCTTTGATGGCATAATAAGCGGCCGGAAAAGCGAAAATAAAGGAGAAACTCACGAGTTTCAGAAAATCGGTAGACAACAATGCCGTAATGCTCGCCACCGAAGCGCCCAGTACTTTGCGAATGCCGATTTCTTTCGTACGCCGCTCGGCCGACAGCGTAGCCAGTCCAAACAGACCGATGCAGGAAATAAAAATGGTCAAAATCGCCCCAAACAGCATGATCTGTTTCCATTTGGCTTCGGCTTCGTACCTTTTCTGATTTTCTTCATCCATGAATTTATATTCGTAAGGGTTGATAGGAAAGAGCTTCCTGTAGGTTTTTGCCAAGTGTCCCAAAGCGGCGGTTTCTGTCCCGGGTTTGATCTTGATGAATACCTTGCCATAGAGATTGCCGGGTTTCATGGTGAACAATTGCGGTTTGATTTCGGCGTTCAATGACTCAAAATGATGATCTTTGACCACACCGACAACCGTATATTTCTCTCCTTCATTGTACCAAAAATTGACCACTTGCCCAAGCGGATTTTTCCAACCGACTTTTTTAACGAATGTTTCGTTGACCAATACTGCTTTGGTAGAATCCGAAGGAAAATCAGCCGAGAAATTGCGCCCTTTGACGATGGGAATTTGTAACAGTGGAAAATAGGTAGCGTCGACGGTTTCATACGCAAAACTCTGCTGGGTTTCGCCGTTTACCTTCGCTACCGTTCCCCAGCCTCCTCCATTCTTAGGAGCCACATCAATAATATTGGGGTTCTTTAACAACTCTTCTTTTAACAGTTTTGCCTCTTTTCGACTCATTCGGGATTTGTCAACGGTGATTATGTTTTTGTCATTGTAGCCTAAGTCTTTGTTGGTCAAATAATTAAACTGAGTGTAGATAGTCAGCGTAGCAATAATCAAAAACGAAGCCAAGGAAAATTGAATGATGACTAAGCCTTTTTGAAGGTAATTTTTACCCGAAAGATTGAAGCGGCTGTAAAGAGTTTGTACTGGGCTGTAATTGGATAAAACCAGCGCTGGATAAAAGCCGGCCAGCAGACCCGTAGCGAAAAATAAGCCGATGTACCCCAACACCAATTTGAAATCAAACAAATAGGAAAACGAAAGGGCTTTGTTGGAAAGCTCGTTGAAGATCGACAATACCAATTGAACCAAGGCAAATGCAAAAGCAAAAGCGGCAAAACACAGAATAAACGACTCGCCCATAAACTGCATAATCAACTGACTTCTTCCACCGCCCACTACTTTACGAACACCAATCTCTTTGGCACGTTTGAGCGACCTCGCCACGGTCAAGTTGACGAAGTTGATGCAAGCAATCAGTAAAATGAAGAGGGCAATTCCGCTCAGAATGTAGGAAAACGTTGGGTTGCTGCTGTCTTGCAGCCCGTTTTGGGCGGGCAGGTCTTTGCTTAAGTGCATCGCTGTAAAAGGCTGCAACGCATAAACAACTTTATTTTTATCGCCGTATTTCTCGGCAATCAGCTTAATGCTTTCCTTGGCATCGGCCAGATAAATCCGATTCATGGTCGCTTCCACCTTTTTAAGGTCGGCATTGGGTTGAAGTACAACAAAGGTGTTCTGGAAAATATTGAACCAGTTTTCGTTATTATCCATTTCCTCCTTACTCACCACATTGGGAAAAAGCACGTCAAATTTGATAGAAGAGTTTTGAGGGCAATTTTTAGAAATGCCGGTCACGGTATAAGGCACAAATTCACTTTCGTCACCATAAGAGTCTTTTACAAGGAGGATTTTTCCTAAAGCATCCGTTGTGCCGAAGTGTTGTTTGGCCATCTTTTCCGAAATCACCACTGATTTAGGGCTTTTGAGGGCTGTGTTGGGATTTCCGCTTATCAAAGGGAACGAGAAAATGGAAAAGAAACTGCTGTCGGCTGCAAAAGCTTCATAGCTTTTGACTTCCGTTCCCTTCTTAATATCGGTGCGGTCGCCTTTATAACGGACAAAAGCGCGTATTTCTGGAACGCTGGCGCTGAACTTGGGGCCTTGGAAATGTCCGGTATTACCGTCAACGCTTTCTACGCCTTCCGGCGTTATGGACTTGCTCGTGACCCGATAAATGTGAGGGTTGTTGGCATGAAATTGATCGTAGCTGACCTCATCTTTGGTGTAAAGCATGATCAGCATGGCTGCGGCCAAACCAATGCTTAAACCGATGACATTGATGGCTGAATACACTTTGTTGTGCGCTAAAGTGCGGAGGGTGATAGTTAGGGAGTTGCGAAACATAGATGGCTGAATTAGGGATGGTTGTGTATACTCATTTTTTCGTTGACGTTGTTTTACAAAAGGAGGCAGTACCGAGAGAACATTGAGCAGATAGCGCCACGTCGCTTGTCGTTTTCCGGCTCGCTGATACCAATAAGCGTAGAGTTCATCCAAGTCTCCTTCAACCGCGACGGCGGCCCGGCTCTTCGAGGGTTTCTTCGGGGTGGAGCCACTGCAAAACGCGTCGGGCCCAGCTTGGCGGAAGGAATTCCTGTGTTTTCATAATCCGCTCAATCGAAGTTTAGTAGGAGGCATTAGTTGCCAAAGTTCTTGCCGCAATTGCTGTATTTCCTGCAAAGCGCGATTTCCTAAAGCTGTCATCTGGAATATTCGTTTGCGGCGCCCGCCCCGTTCGTTAGTAGCACCGCAGAGTTGAGAAGTAATAAAGCCTTTCTCTTCCAATCGGATGAGCGTATTATGCACGGTGCCAAAAGTGACGATGCGACCTGTATGCTCTTCCAGCGCCTGACTGACGGTGACACCGTAGGCTTCGCCGTCAAGGAGGGCTACCATCATCAAAACCACTTCTTCAAATTCCCCTAAATAAGTGCGACGCATAACTCTTGGGTATTAGTTTTTATTTTATCGCACAAATAGTTTGCCAAGACATAAAAAATGCCTCCAAGCGCACCTGAAGGCATTTTGTGTAAATTTTAGCAGTCATAATCTGTCCGTTTATGGACAAACCTTGTCCCGCAGTGGACAGGAAATTTTAATAAAGTAGAAAGTGTAAAGGTTAAAGTGTAGGGGTATATTAGGGTACATTTAAGATTAAAGAGTATTTTTTCTTTTCAAAAACACGATTAAAATATTCAAATGCCTTTTCTAAGAAAAGTACAAAACTACCTAAATGATTTTGCCCTAATTC
>NZ_JAIXST010000322.1 GCF_027484545.1 Runella sp.
GGTCAGAAAGTCGCTATCCTTTTCCAAATTGGACAAGTGGCACAACTTGGCGATTGGTTGGTGCTTTTGGCAATTCAACTTGGAGAGGCAGCATTACATTTGATACACCGCCAAAATTTCTAACTCCGGACGAATTTCACCACCGAGTGGAAAACCCCGTAGTAGTATGGGAACGTAACAAACAACTGACAACTATTATTGAGAACACAATCTCTACTTGGCCTTATCCTGATTATCAATGGATTGAAGACCGATTTTGGGTGTGGATACATTACGCTGCGCTGAAAATTGGTAGAGGTGAATTGTTTGAAGCCTTTGATTTTCTTGGATTCCTAAGAATGATGGTACTGGGACCTTTGCTTCACATCAAAAATGGCAACCAACCCCTCGGAGTACGGAAAGTAGAAACGAAATTGGCAACCGAAGACGTTGAAGCACTTACAAAAACAGCAGCCCAATTGAATGCAATTGCTTTAATTACGGCATTGTGGAAAGCAATTGAACTCTATGAAGATTTGCGAATGCATCTTTTTGATTCAACTATTGAGCAAAAAACCGAAGCTGCAAAGGCCGTAAAAGCCTATTTAAAAGAAATTGAAGCAAAAGCAGTATCCTGAAAGTAAATCAATTTAAAAACTCATGCCTTTCCTCCGCATCTGCACTCCCGGCGGCGTAGTTACGCCCGACGAACTCCAACAATTAGCGGTTTTGTCGCGGCAATGGGCATTGGGTAAAATGGAAGTGGGCTTCCGTCAGGACCTGCTGTTGCCTTGCACGGAGGCCCAAATTCGGGCACTCCGACAACAACTCGAAAAACAGGGATTTCAGGTAGAAGACGCAACACCTTTGCATCCTAATATTGTACCGTCGGTGGTGGCGCAAAATATTTTTCCCCAGTTATCGTGGTTGCGTTCCGGCGATTACTTGGATATTCTGGATGCGTTTGATTTCCAACCTCGTTTTAAAGTCAATCTCATTGACCCCACTCAGGAACTTATCCGACCACTGACCGGCGAACTGAATTTTATTGCTTCTTCTACGCCTTCCTCCTGGTATTTGGCAGTCAACCTTCCTGATTTAGGCAGCACGCACGTATGGCCCAAACTGCTTGATGGAGAGCAAATTGCGCTTTGGGTCAAACACATTGAAGCCTATTGGTTTGATCAAATGACATTCTTTAAGGATGTTACGAACTCAACTCCAACTTTTGATGAATTGTACGAAGCCGTGACGGCAAAGTTTGCGGGACGTACCCGACTTATCCAAAAAGAACTCAAACTCACCCCCAAACCTTACCCGCATCACGAAGGAATCTACCGCTATGAAGACCGCTATTGGATTGGTTTGTACCAACGCGACAATGAATTTGAAGCATCCTTTCTTGAAGCTCTTTGTCAGCTTTGCATTGACACCAAAATTGGGCGCCTGTACCCTAACCCATTCAAAACGTTCATAATAAGAGACATTCCAAAGGAAACCATTTACCGGTGGGAAAAACTGCTCGGTATGTGGGAAATTCATTCCCACTATTCTTCACTCGGCTTCTCCCTGTTTGGCAGGAAAACGATTAGCGAAGAATTGCTCAAATTTAGAAAACATAAAATAGCCAAAGCGTGAGTACTGATTTTCAGGCTTTTGGAGGAATAACAATTCTTCAAACCTGCGTTTGATAGCGTGGCGTGCTTGGTCAATGGTAATTATTCTGGCCTCTAAATCCCTCAGTTTCTTCTGAATAGCATCAAATAATTTATTCAAAATCCCTAACCGTTCGACTACCAATTCAGGGCGATGCAGTGCGCCATAAAGGTATAGATTCGTCAGGGACATTAAGTTGACTACTTTTACTCTTTGACATGAGGGTTAATTATGGGACGAGCTATCGAAATGGGGCAGGGGGAGCAACTTATTACGCTCAAACAACAAGGCCAATCGCTGGAGGCCATTGCTCAACAATTGAATTTATCGCTTTCGACTATACGCCAGTTATCAGCTCGCTTTAAGCAACAATGCCACCGCTTCGGCGGTCTGATTAAAAGTCACGTATGCCAACTGTGGACCCCAACAAGCCCTGAGCGAACCACTCCTTCAACGGGCCAGTCTGTGGCTCAAACGCCATCACCCCCGATGGGGTACCCCCCTGATCCGACTCAAACTGTTCAAACGCTATGGTGCCAAACGAACCCCATCGGTGCGAACCCTACAACGATGGTTTGTCGATCAACACCTGACTAAACCCCGCCAACAACTCCAACAGCCCCCTATTGGACAAGCCAAAGCAGTGCATAACATCCGCTCCGGCGGCCCGGTGGCAAGTGGACGCTAAAGAGAACTTGGTCTTGCGCGACGGTAGCCCAGGATGCTATCTGACCATCACCGATGAACGCAGCGGGGCGGGTTTAGCCGCGCTGGTTTTCCCCCCACAGAAGGATTAGCCAGGTACCCCTGGACCAACTCCGCCAGCGATTGATTGACACGTTTGCCCGTTGGGGTAAACCAGGAGCCATGCGGGTCGATAATGGCTTGCCTCTGGGATCACCGACCCGCCAGCTGACGCCTGTTTTGGCTCTGTGGCTGATTGCCGTGGATATAGACATGATTTGGAACAAACCCGCTTGCCCCCAACAGAATGGACGGGTTGAAAAAATGCAGGACACGACTGCCCGTTGGGCCGAAATTCAGCAGGCCAGCAGCCTGAGCAATTTACAAACTCGATTAGATGGGGCCTTAGCTTTGCAATGACAAACGTATCCAGTGGTTCGGTTAGGGGGTAAAACCCGTCTGATGGCTTTTCCGCAGTTAGAAATTAGTCGCCGAGTCTATGCAGCCAGTGATTTCTGTATTGAGCGGGTGTATAGCTTTTTGAGTCCCAAACTTTACACCCGCAAGGTCTCGGCGAGTGGTCAAATCAGCCACTACGGTCGGGTTTATAGTGTGGGTTTAGCCTACAAACAGCACTGGGTTCAACTTCGGCTGACTGGGGAGGGTAGTAACTGGGAAGTACTGGCGGGCCATCAAGTTATCAAACAACTGGATGCCTCCATGCTCACGACCCCGTGTATTCAAAATTTAACCGTCTTTCAAAGCACGAAATGACAAACTTGATGGCGCAGGCCTACTTTAAAACTTTATGTCGTACAGCAATAACGAACACTTTGTTTGAATTTGGGAACGAATAAAAACAGACCCTTTTATTCGTTTTTCAATTTTTCCAATTCTTCCTCTGTCAGCCCTGTTAAACGAATTATGATATCAATGGGAATATTTTCGGCAATGGCATTGCGAGCTATCTCTATTTTTCCCTCAATTTTACCTTCAATTAAGCCTTCTGTTTTCCCTTCGATAAGCCCTATCATTCGGCCTTCTGTTTTCCCTTCGGCAATAGCCGTATCGATGACGTTTTTCAAATCTCTATAATATTTAACACTCGCCTCATAACTATCGCGTTCGGCAGCGGTGAATTTTGCAATTTCGGCGGCTTCAAACAATCGGGCAAAAATCTTCTCTTGCAGTGCTTTAGGGCGATTGTCTAAATAAGGAAGATGTTTTAAAACGTATAGCCATTTGTCATAGGTGGTTTCCAATTCGTCTTCAGTTTTTGTAAAATGAGGCATTTCTAAATAGATAAAAGTCAATTTATCGTAAAATACCCGACAGTTTTGGTCCTTTAGCTTAACTTCATGCCGTACTTCTTTTTCATCGCTATCTTCCTTAAATACAAAATCAAGGATACCAACAGTGTATATCTCTGATAATTTAAAGTCCCAATCTCCTTGTTTAGCTTGTTCCTGTATGGGAAAAGAGGCATAAAAAATACTACGGTCTTTAAAGTAGTTCTGTTTAGCCTTTTGCATTTCCACAATGAAGCGCTCGCCATTTGTACCTATGCAATATAAATCAAATACAGCTTTTCTGTCAACCTTTGAATTGCCGATATGCTCATTTTTAGCATAGGATAAATCGGCAATCTTATGGCGGTTAGGTAGCACTACCTGATTTAAAAAATCAATTAATAAATCTTTATTCAACTCTGTACCAAACAGCTTTTTGAAGCCGAAATCGGTAAAGGGATTTACATACTTTTCTTTCATACTCACGTGGTTATGCAGTTTTGAAACAAATTTACAATTTTGTAAGTAAACGTCACTTTTAAAATTATTAGTAAGCAACCATCCTCCAAACCTATGTATATTTACTCAATAAACAATTCAATTCCGATTTCGTCGTCAACGAAAGGCTGTTCGTCGCTAAGGAGACGGGGAGATGCTTGCGAATTCTAACTTTTATCTTCAACTTTATGTTACATACCAAATTAAACCTTTTTTAAACATGGCATTATTTAACCTGAAAATTAACGGAAAAACGTACAAAGCAGACGTGGACGGCAATACGCCCCTGTTGTGGGTACTGCGCGACCACCTTGACTTAGTAGGCACCAAATATGGCTGTGGAATAGCCATGTGCGGAGCTTGTACAGTACATATCAATGGAGAAGCCACACGCTCCTGCGTACTGCCTGTCTCAACCGTTGCAAATGCCACAATCGCCACGGTCGAGGGTCTTTCTGAAACAGCCGAACACCCTGTGCAACAAGCTTGGGATGAAGTGGATGTTCCGCAATGCGGCTATTGCCAGGCAGGTCAAATGATGACAGCGGCGGCGTTATTATCTAAAAACGCGAATCCTTCTGACAAAGACATTGAAGACGCAATGGTGGGTAACATTTGCCGTTGCGGCACGTACCATCGTATTCACGATGCGGTTAAGTTGGCAGCCGTCAAAATGAAAAAATAGGCGGTTTTAGAAATCTATAATCTTTTGACCTTCAAACATGATTCCCATGATTTATATCGCACTCAAAGCGATAAACAAATCTGAATAAAACCTCCCCCATTGGGGCTGGGGGGCTATATACATTATGAGCAATATTCAATCAAGAAGAGACTTTTTAAAGTCCACTGCTACTGCGGGTGGTGGTTTGGTATTGGGTTTCAGTTGGTTTACTACCGAAGCATTTAAACCCAAAGTACTGGCTAATACCGCAGCGGATGTCATAGATTTTAACGCTTATCTGGCCATTTCTCCGTCAGGAATTGTAACCATTTTCTCACCAAATCCCGAAATTGGACAAGGTATCAAAACAGCCTTTCCGATTGTAGTAGCCGAGGAATTGGATGCCGATTGGGAGAAAGTGAAGGTAGAACAATCACCATTGGATACCAAAAAATTTGAACGCCAACTCACGGGAGGAAGCGGAGCCATTCGTCACTCGTGGGAGCGCTTACGCAAAGCCGGTGCCACTGCCCGCGCCATGCTCGTAGAAGCTGCTGCAAAAAAATGGAGTGTACCCGTAAGCGAATGCACTACAAGCAAAGGATTTGTAATGCACAGCTCGGGTAAAAAGCTGAGTTATGGAGAGTTGGCTACAGCTGCCGCTCAAATCACTCCTCCCAAAGATGTAAAACTGAAAGCCACGAAAGATTTTACATTGATTGGAACCTCAGTTAAAGGGATTGATAACAAAGACATTCTTAGAGGAAAACGTTTGTTTGGCATTGATTACAAAGTGGAAGGAATGCTTCAGGCTACCATTCAGCGTCCTCCTGCATTTGGCCTCAAACTCAAATCTTTTGACGCAACCGAAGCGAAGAAAATGCCCGGCATTACGGATGTTGTATCGTTTGGCAATAAAGTAGCCATTGTAGGCAAAACTACGTGGGAAGTAATGCAGGCACGGAAAGCAGTGAAAATACAGTGGGAGAAAGACAAAGACCTCGAAAGCTCTACCGACCACGACCGTATTTTCAAAGAAATGCTTAACAGCACCACGCCAACCGTACAACGTAAGGACGGAGATGTGGAAGCGGCTTTCAAAAATGCTTACAAAGTAATTGAGGCAGAATACCAATGCCCATTTCTGCCGCACAGCCCGATGGAGCCAATGAATTTCTTTGCGCATTTCAAAGGTGACAGTATCGAAATGGCAGGTCCAAGCCAAACGCCCCAAGCCGCTCAAGGCCAAATTGCGAAAATGTTCAATTTGGCCCCCGAAAAAGTCACAATAGAACTAACCCGTATGGGCGGAGGGTTTGGTCGTCGCCTCAACACCGATTATGCCGTCGAAGCTGCTGAATTATCAAGCATCATCAAAGCTCCTGTAAAAGTAACTTGGTCGCGTGAGGATGATATGACGGGTGGAATCTATCGCCCTGCCGTTCGGTATCGTTTTAAAGCTTCCATCGACAAAGCAGGCAATATGACGGGTTATATGCTGCACGGAGCAAGTATCAATGCCGGCAACTCCACACGTCAGGATAATTTTCCTGCCGGAGCCGTTGAGAATTTATTGATTCAATCCAACGACTATAAATCACCGATTACCACCGGTCCTTGGCGAGCGCCGATTACTAACTTTTTGGCGTATGCCGAGCAGGCTTTTCTGGACGAAGTGGCAATGGCCGGAGGCAAGGACCCTATCCAATTCCGTTTGGAACTGTTGGATAAAGCCCAGCAAAGACCCGTCGGAAAAATCACTTACGAGCCCAATCGTTTCCGTGAGGTTACTAAACTCGTAGCCGAAAAAGCGGGTTGGAACAAAAAGAAAAAAGGCGTATTCCAAGGCTTCAGTGTCTATTTTTCTCACGCCTCTTACGTAGCACAAATTGCCGAAATGGCAGTTGTCAAAGGAAAACCGGTTTTGAAGAAAGTATATGCTGCCGTTGATTGTGGAATTGTTATCAACGAAAGCAGCGCCCGTAACCAAGTTTTCGGCGCTGTTGTGGATGGATTAGGTCACGCCATGTACGGCAATATTACCTTTAAAGAAGGCGCTCCTCAACAGGACAATTTTAACAAATACCGTTTGATTCGCTACAACGAAGTTCCTGAAATAGAAGCCCATTTTGTAAACAACGGTGTAGATCCTACCGGTCTTGGGGAGCCTGCTTTACCCCCAACAGGTGGTGCAATTGCGAACGCAATTTTTAAATCTACCGGCAAGCGACTCTACAATCAGCCATTTTCTGAGCAAGGTGCTACCTTAGGCTAAATGAGGGCAATAGATGATTGTTGTCAAACCAACTTTTCCATCTATTTTTGCAGTGAAATCTGTATTGAGTAGTGGGTATAGAGTATTAAGTTAAAACAGTGACTTTTTACCCAAAATCCACTACTCACTACTCAACACTCAATACTTAATTAGAAATGGCTTCACAGTACGATTTGATAATTATTGGCAGCGGGCCGGGCGGTTACGTAGCCGCCATCCGTGCTTCACAATTAGGATTAAAAACCGCTATTGTAGAAAGAGAAAGCCTCGGCGGAATTTGCTTGAACTGGGGTTGTATTCCCACGAAAGCGTTGTTGAAAAGCGCACAGGTATTTCAGTATATCAATCACGCCAAAGACTACGGCATTACAGTTGGCAGCGCAGAAGCTGATTTTGGAGCAGTCATCAAGCGCAGCCGCGATGTGGCTAACGGAATGAGCAAAGGCGTGAATTTCTTGATGAAGAAAAATAAAATCGACATTATTGAAGGCTCCGGCCGTGTTAAACCGGGCAAAAAAGTAGAAGTCGAAAAAGACGGTAAAAAAACAGAATATACCGCCACCAGTATCATTATTGCTACCGGAGGCCGCGCTCGTCAATTGCCTAACGTACCCATTGACGGCCAGAAAGTTATTGAATACCGAAAGGCTATGTCGTTGGAAAAACAGCCCAAATCATTGCTTGTGATTGGCTCCGGTGCGATTGGCGTTGAGTTTGCGTACGTATATGCCAGCATGGGCACGAAAGTGACGATTGTAGAGTTTATGTCAAACGTGGTTCCTGTTGAAGACGAAGAAGTCTCGAAAGAATTGGCAAAGCAATACAAAAAAATGGGTATCGAAATCTACCTTAATTCAAGTGTAGAGAAAGTAGATACCGGTGGAGCAGGTTGTGTTTCGACGGTTAAAACTCCAACGGGCGAAATTAAAATCGAAACCGACATCGTGCTTTCGGCAGCCGGTGTAGTAGCCAACATCGAAAATGTAGGTCTTGAAGAAACAGGTATTAAAGTCGAAAAAGGCAAAATCGTTACTGACGATTATTACCAAACCAACGTTCCGGGCTATTATGCCATCGGAGACGTGACCAAAGGACAGGCATTGGCACACGTAGCTTCAGCCGAAGGAATTATTTGCGTTGAAAAAATCGCAGGGCTGAAAGTACATGCGCTTAACTACAACAATATTCCAGGCTGTACGTATTGCACCCCTGAGATTGCTTCCGTAGGATATACCGAAAAAGCGGCTAAAGAAGCCGGCTACGAAATTAAAGTAGGTAAATTCCCCTTCTCAGCCTCAGGTAAAGCCAAAGCCGCCGGTGTACCGGAGGGTTTTGTTAAATTGATTTTTGACGCAAAATACGGTGAATGTCTCGGTGCTCACATGATTGGCGCTAACGTAACCGAAATGATTGCTGAAATAGTAGTTGCCCGTAATTTAGAAACTACAGGTCACGAAATCATCAAGTCGGTTCATCCCCACCCTACCATGTCGGAAGCGATTATGGAAGCCGCTGCGGCTGCTTACGGTGAGGTTATTCACCTGTAATTTTTTTAATACTGATTTTAAACCCGTATCGGTTCATTGCCGTTACGGGTTTATTTTTTAAATATACTATTAGATTCCAGCTTGCCAGCACAGGTTTTTATTGGTTAAAATGGGATAAATTTTATTGATTCACCCCATTTTATTACTTTTCGTCACAATAGTCAAACCATTTGTCCGTTTTGGATTGCGTATTTATTTTCCATCTGCCATCTTCGCGTCAAATCTCTATCAATGCCATGATTCGCATTTTCAATCATTCAATACTCCTTATTATTTGCTGCCTTTTATTTTCCTGTTTTTCGGAAGAAAAAAAGGCAGCCGTTACAGAAGGCCCTATTTACACCTTGGTGTTTATGGACAAAACCCAGAGTGTCAATGTAAACAAGGCATTTGTGGCACAGAAATACCAACAAATTTTAAGTGACCTCGTAGAACAAAATATTCGGCAAAAAGGCGATAAATTAGAAGTGTATTTCATTCACGAAAATACCCAAAAAGCGCGTGCATTGTCGCTCACGTGCCGTACCCAAGTGGATGACATCAGCCACATGAACGCTACCGACCGCGAAGCAGCTCAAACGACTGCCGACCTTACCCTCCAGCGTGAACGAATGATATTTTTGCGGCAACTCATGGCAAAATTGGGAGTCCAGAACGTAGGGACTTCACAACGCTATACAGACATTTGGGCAAGTTTGCCGGTGATTAACAAAGCCGCCGAAACGGGTGCAGAAGTAAAAGTATATTATCTGAGCGATATGATTGAAAGCATGAGAGGTGCCAATCGTCGTGATTTTCATACGAATCCGCCGCAAGACAATGCGCAAGCCGACAATTGGGCCAAAACGGATGCCAAATTAATGAAACAATACGCGCTCAACGCGGCAGAAATAAAAATTGCCTTACCTTTTGACCCTACAAGCAGCACTAAAGAAAATAATCCTACAGTGACTCAATATTGGAGTACGCTGTTGCAGGAATTAGGAGCAGGTACGGTAGATGAATTGTAGGAATTAGTTAAATAATTTCCGCCAGCCCCACAACATTACTACCAACAAAACGGCAAAAATCACTAAGACGTACTCAAATTTGAGGTACGAGAATACTACAATGTGGGTTCTGTCCACTATCCACATTATTGCTATAGTTGCAAAAATCATCAGCACCAATCCGCTCAGTTTCTGGAAACCCGGGATATAATCAAACGAAATGACGTTGCGCCGAATGAGCCACAGCGTAAGCAGCATTGAAAAGAAGGGAAGAATCTGGGTATAGATGTTAAAGTCGAAGATACTTCTGCGTTCAAACAGAAACAAATAGGCGTTTAATGCCACTGCAAAAATGCCCGGTATACAGGCTAAATAAATCAAAAAAGCATAGAAATAATTCCAGGGAGGCAGGTGGCCGTCGTTCTTACCTAACCAGCCGGCCAATAAAGCCATGAGCGGTATGACGGCAAAATAAAAAAGCACCCAATCCGGGTGTTCACCTACTCGATCGAAGAATTGTTGTAAGGTCATTGTTTAGGAGTCAGAATAGAGGAGCCGGAAGTGAGAAGGTGAGTATTTAAAACTCACTCCTCACTTCCGGCTCCTCACTACTAATTAAAAATATCCGTAATTCCCCCACCCGCGTTTTTCTGTTCTTGGGTAAGTTTGTAATTAGGATTTGAAACACGATTGGGGTCACTTACTTCAAACTCACCACCCTTGATTTGGTTGGCAAAGCTTTCAAGACGGGCATAAGCGCGTTCATCGTTAGGATTAAAATCTTTAACAATATTGTCCAAATCACGAATATTGGCCTGTGTACTGGCAATATCGCTGGCAATTTGCCCGGAAATTACTTCCAATGCGTAGTCTAACTGCCAGTCTTGGCTCTGACCCAACACTTTACGAGCACGAGTTGTAGCGTTATTGGCGGCAGCCATGGCGCGTGATTCCGTTTTGAGTAAGTTGATACTGGTTGCAAAGTCTTTCAGTTTTTCGTCGAAAGCGTGACCATAGCCGACCAACTTACGGTCTAATTTTGCAAACACATTAGCCCGTGAACCAAAAGTATCCACCAATCTTCTGTACGTTTCAGCCTCCGAAACCGAACGATTACCATCACCAATAGCCGCGTTGAGTTTGCCTTCTAGTTCCACAAAATCGTCCGTTTCACGGGCAGCATCACCGCCTTTTTCCAACATTTTATCCAATTTTACTTTCAGAACTTTCGCTTCTTCCTGGCAGTAAACTACCTTTTGACCGGCATCTTTTGCTAATTTCTCAGCTTTAATCGCCTCTTGTTTCATCTGAATTTTACAGGCGTTGATTTCGGCTTTCACTGTTTCAAATTCCTGACGAGAGTCTTTCATTTTACCCAATTGGTCATCCAATTCGGCAAACGGATCCACTTTTATCAAAAACTTGTGTAATCCGCGAATAATGCGACGAAACAACTTGAAAATGAACGGCGCTAACATCACGCCGAAAATGACCGTTCCAACTACGACTAATGCCGCTAACGCTTTGGTGAATGCCGCTACAATAATGGGCAACACAAACATAAAGAAGCCATAGACAATCCCCAAGATGAGAATGAGTCCCACAAACCAGGCAATGGATTTCTCTCCTTTTTTCCAATTGGCCATGTTTTCGGGTAATACTTTTAATTTATTTTCACCGCCATCTAAATGTTTCAGAATCGGCAAATCACTAAGTTTAGTTAATGCTTGGTTATTTTCCATGAGAAAAGTGATTGGTTATATTTTTTCAAAAATACTTATTTGAGTTGAAAATCCCCTTTGTACAAATCATATACAGTCGTATTTATCCAATAAGCATCACGAGTGAAATAAAACGTTTTGCGTTCAGGGTTGCCAATTTCTTTGACGGCTTGTAACACCAGCGAAATTCCTGCCAAACACGCATCCCGATTATACACTTTTTTGGTCGCTTTATCGTGGTCTCTTATCATCAATTCTTTCAATTTGGCATCTTTGATGTTATCAAATTTACGAGTTTCAAACTCCGCCCATCCATCAGCCGACTGAAGCATGTTGTAAAAGCTGAGCAAATCGTCGTATTTGAACTCAATGATTTCTTCCTGCACTTTTTCGGGGACCAACCACGTAATAAACTGATAGGACGCACCTCCAGTAGTATAAATTATGTTTCGAGTTGCCGAGCGAATTTCCGGGTTATCATTGAGCGACGACCGAATCAAGGGGGCAATGGAATCCTCTACCATCCCTTTAAGGTCTTTAGCATAAGCTTCAAAATTGCTTGTCCGTTTCAGCACTCTTTCCGATAAACGTCTCGCTCCGTATTCAATGTTATAGGATTTGAAGGTGTAACGTTCGCGTCCATCGGCTCCAATGTACTTTTGCAGAATTCCACCCTTGGTATTACCGCCACCCACATCTACCAAAATAGCGGAGTCAAAATCTTCCCGTGCCAAGCCTGCTCGTGCACCATAAGTCGCCTCAGTTTTAGCGGGCATATTCGTGTTTACGTGCATTGCAATGTTTTTAAAAGCAAGGGCATCCAAATCAGCAATATTAGGAGCGATATTAACGCCTGAGGAAGCATAAATTACAAAATCCTTGTTGGTTAACTTATAGACCGTTTTGGCGTCTTCCATCATTTCCTGCACAAACGCAATGGCTTCCTGGATATCAGCCGGACGAAGTTTCCCCCCATTGGTTTCCATTCCCTTCACCAAACCTACCGTTTCCTGACGGTCATAGACCAGTTTGTAACGCAGTTTATTATTTTGAAAATAAAATCCAATTATAGACATCTTTACCCCCTGTGAACCAATGTCAAACCCGCCCCGATAACCCACGTATTTGGGGGCTTGAGCAAATGTGCCTACCGCTGCAAGTAGAAAAGCAATTAGAAGTAATAGCCCTTTATTAAAATGATTTTTCATAGATTTTTAACGATTACCAGATTCATGAAAACAAGGTACTTACCCGTTTAAATATCCACCTCTACGTCTTCGTTATTCTTTGTTTTCTTCTTTGGTTTTGCCGGGGCGGTCTCGTTTTTCTTTGCCGTTATTTTCTTCACTATTGGCTTCATTTTTTTATTGGCAGTGGCTTTTTTCTCTGGTTCAACTACCTTAGCAGGAGCTTCATCCACCGCTACATCTTCTACTTTTGGTTTTTCTTCTTTGGCCGGTTCTTTTACATCTGAGGCTTGCGCATCGGTATTGACAGAAGTATTAGCACCTTCCGATACTGCAATAGTGTCCGTCGATGGAGTGGCTGTTACCGTTTTTTCTTTGTCACTATTGTAAATATACCATGCTGAGCCACCTAAAATACCAAGTACAACTAAGAAAATTAAAACTTTTGAAAAGGTAGTCAGTTGTGACCAGAAGCCGCGTTCTTGTTGAGGTTCCATGTTGGTTAATGATTGTTAATGATGGTTGATTGATTTGTTAGGTTGTAAAACGCAAATTTAGACTTAAATACTTGAAGTACATTACGCAAAAGCGAGCAATTATTATTCGGCAATTTATACTATATATTTTTGATAATCACCTTACTGCGCTTTGGATGAGGCATATTTTTGTGTTTTGACAGTTCAAAAGTATATGGTCGTCAGATGATGCTTTCAAACATTTTTATGAGTGGTTGCGGGACGTTAAGAGGTGTATTTTTTGATTAAGATTAGTAGGTTTTTTAAAATTTGAAATTTCCTCAGACAATCTACCGACCTTTATGGGCGTTAATTCGTCATCGTCGTTACAATTTTTATACAATAACTCTCGAAACAAACCATGAAAAAGGCACTTTTTGCGTTGATTTTTCTATCTGCTTTACAGGCAAGCGCCCAATTTAACCGTAAGTTAATATTTGTAGGGATAAAAGGAGGAGCAAATTTTTCCAAACTCCAGACCGAAGGATTAACGATTTCAAAACCAGGAGCTTCCGTTCAGGATTTTTTCAAAAACAATTCTGCCAATCGTACAGGGTATATGGTAGGTGCATTTGCCCGAATTGGTCGGAAGCTTTTTATTCAGCCTGAAGTGTTATTGTCTTCAAAAGGAGGGACATTTGAGATTTTCAAAAATGGCAGTACCACCCCGGTCAATGTAGATGTTAAGTTCAGTCAAATTGATATCCCAGTATTAATTGGTTTCAAACTGGGGCCATTGCGAGTCAATGCGGGCCCAATGGCATCACTCAATGTAACACAGGGAGGCAAATTAGGCGACGCACTCAAAGAATATACGACTCAAAATATTAATAAAACCATTCAGCAGGCAACTTTCGGCTATCAGGCAGGAGTAGGTTTGGACATTCGCTCGTTCAATATTGACCTTCGCTACGAAAGCGGTTTGTCAAACATATCACAGTTGAATCTCCAAAACAACGCTCAATTTAACAGCAAAGTGAGTTTATGGCAATTGAGCTTAGGCTTTGTTTTGTTCTAAAAATAAACAAGCCGCTCCTCAAAAAAGGAGCGGCTGTATTTCCAATTAACCCACTAAAATAGCATTTTTTAATCCATTCAGGCACATTTTACAAGAGGATTCAATATTCCGCATACTTCACGTATCCTGCGGCGAGAAATCGCAATCTCTCTCCCTCCTCGTAATTTGAGCGAACGGTCGTACTCACAAAATTCCTGTAAATAGTTAAGATTTATAATCCATGATTTGTGAACTCGCACAAAAGTAAGCTGATCCAATATGGCAGCGTAACTTTTCAAAGTTTTAGATACTAAATATCGTTTTCCATCACTGGTATAAAGAAAAGCATAGTTTCCTGAACCTTCTATACACATCAGTTGATCCGTCTGTATAATTACCTGTCGGTTTCCATTAGGAATAATAATACTGTGCAGAGGTTGTGCAGCAATCGCAGAAGGAGCATGAAAGCTGTTAAGTATAGGTTGAGTGTTCATGATGCTTGTCATTTAGAATTGGAAAGGGATGAATTTGTATCACATTGACAAGGCAAACTTAATATAAAAAAAATCGTCAATAAAACACGTAGAAATACCTATAACGACTTAATTAATTGAAAATCAAATAATTAAAAAACATCTACTCTACTTAAATCAGTACTACCACTTGATAAAACACGTAGAAATACGCATACAAAAAAGCCTCGTTTACCAGCTGCAAACGAGGCTTTTTATATGTAAAAGTGTTATGATTACTCTTTGGGAGCCAATGAGTTTGACAGTTTGGCTTTATTAGCAGCCTTCACAATCATAAAAATCACCCACATCGTAATCACAAACTGAATACCAATGTTCACGAAATTTCCATATCGAATAGCCACTTCAGCCGTGCCCGTAGCTGAATCGGCAGCTTTCAATACTATCTTGAGCGCAGAAAAATCAACGCCTCCGATAGCCAAGCCTACTATTGGATTAATAATATCGTCCATAAAAGCTGTAACGACTTTTCCAAAAGCAGCACCTATCAAGAAACCAACCGACAAATCAAGGACGTTACCTTGGGCAATAAATGTTTTGAATTCTTTAAGCATTTGAATAAGGATTTAAGGTTTAAAAGGAAGTAATAAACAAAATCAAAGTAAAAAGTTTATTTTTCAAAAACCAAACTACCAGTTGTATAAAAACCCAAAATTGATGGATTGAGCCAGCTGCATCTTAGCAATTTGGTCTTGGTCATAAATCGCTATTAATCCTAAATTAACGTTGAAGTACTTAGCAAATTTAGCAGTTAGTTGGGCATCAATGCGATTGTCAATGGCAGCAAGATCCTTTGTACTGGCAAATGCCTGATATCTCCACTTGAAGTTGAGATCTTTACAAGATCTTTATTATAGCTCATTACTAACTGTAAAATAGCGATTTCATTTCGAATACTTTTACCACGTTCCACTCCATAGTTGGAGAATTTATATTCAGGACTGAGACGGTCAATTTCCTTATATAAGTTCTTATTCCCTAAAATTGTTTGGCGAACGGCTCCCGGAGCAAACTGCATACTAAAAAATTTATTGGGCTTCCACTCGATACCAATAGCTTCCGTTAGATACAGAGGAGTAAAAAAACTTGAAATAAAAGGGCGGCGCGCATCACCAAAATCTCGACCATTGGCAATTTGTGAAAGAAAGTTCAGGGTTGTAAAAAAGTACCACTGCGAATTTTCTCCCAATTTCCGTCCGTACTTAGAATCAAAAAATATACGGTCGATACTTTTACGAAAAGCATCTCCTTTGTTTTGAATTGCACCCAATTGAAATTGAAAGTCATTGACCCAACTGTCACGGGCTTTGGTATATTCGCCTTTTGAGTTGAGATAAACACCAAGCACAATGTTGTTGACACCTCCTCCCTGCCAACTGCCACTAAAAGTTCCTTGGCTCAAATTGAGTCCAAATTGTGATTTTTTCTCCAATAACTGGTATCTTTTACTGCTTCCTGAGCAAAAGTAACCTGAGAAAAACAGCTGATAAGAAAAAAGGCAGTAACTATTCTTTTCATATTTTAATTTTTAAAAATTTCTACTTTTTTGGATTGCAGAGTTTGTAAAGGAAATACAGTTTTAGTGTCACCTGTTTGAAGAGTAATAGATGTAGAATCAAGGCTTACTATTTGACCTTTCACTTCATCTATTTGAATGATCTGCCCTTCCTCATAGCGATTTTTATTGTAGAATGAAGACAGGATATTGGCTAAAATATCTTTAGAAGCAAATCCATAGCCTACTGCAAAAGCTAAAATGATACCGCCAATTAAAAGATTAAAACTGGATTCCAATAACTCAGTATTAATACCGGCTTGTCCTAAAGCGCTGATAATTGTAATAACCAAAAAAAACGAAAAAACGATTGTCCCGATGAGCTTAGCAGAAGGTACATTGAATGATTTACAAATAGAAACCACTGCATTCTTGATAGCTTCCGACACCAATACGCCAATTTGAAGCATAATGGCGGCTACGATGAGCTGAGGTACAAAATTAACTAATTTCTCTACCAAACCGGTAATCGCTCCAACACCCAATGTCCGGGTAGCATCCGTTATAAAACCCAGCATAATAAAATAATAAAGCACTTTAGAGACAATCTGACTGAGTTTTACCTCTGTCTGAAGTTGTTTTACAATACTTACTTCGTTCAGTTTATCTCCAATTTTGTCAAAGCCTATTCGCTCCAGCACTTTATTGGTTACAACAGCCAATCCTTTTGCTACTAAGTAACCAATAAGTAAAATAAAGGTGGCAAAAATGAATCGTGGGACAAAATCAACAAACTGATTAATCAGTTTGGTAAGTGTACTAATCAAAACTTCGGTGAGATTAGGCAATTCTTTCATAATAGGTCGTTATTGGTTTCCTGATTAGGTTTAGGGGTTGGTAGTTCAGGAGTCGCCATTACTCCTGCTGCATTAAAAAAATTACCTACATATAGTGTAATAAGCTCCATTGTGTTTCGAATGGTATCAATTTCTGATACGATAGCTTTTTCCAGCGACTCGGGGACTTTGTCCTCGGGGTCAATATCAAAAAAGGCATTATTCATTGTAAGAAAGGCCTTTTAAGTTTTAGTGTTTCAACCACCATTTTAATATAATTGCAAATTTGCTGATTAGAAGCACCCAAAAGAGTACGCTTTCCAGATACCGTTTCCGAAGTTTTTCTTTCGTGCGTTTGAGCCTCATTTTCACCGCATTCTCAGTAAGGCCAAATGCATCCGCAATTTCTTTAATGCTGAAATCATCCTGATACTTCATCAATAAAATAGTACGCTCCTCGGGTGAAATACCTTCCAACACTTGTCGAAGACGTTTTGAGTCCATTTCAATTTCATCTGTATCCTCTGATTCTTCAGCAACATCTATCGTTTCTATCAACTCATCTTCGGCCATTTTCTTATTCAACCGTAACTGATCCATACAATAGTTGTATGTAATTGAAAAAAGCCATGTTGAAAATTTTGAAGTTTCCTTAAAGGTGCCGATGCGTACAATAAGCTTTATAAAGATATCGTGGGTAAAATCTTCGGCTTTTGCCTGATCTTTCACAAATGACAAACATTTACGATATACTTTGTCGGCATATCGTTCGTAAAGCTCCTCAAAAAAAGTGTTGCGTTGCGTGTCAACGTACAAACGCACCAACTGTTCATCGGTATAACTATTCATTCCAACTGAATGTACGCTCATTAGGACGGAGAAAAAGGTTTAGGGTAACGAAATGAAGGAGTAAAATAAAATAAAAAGTAGAAATATCTTGCTAAAAAAGTTATAAATAGACGTTTTAATTTATTAAATGAGCTTTTAAGACCTCAAATGAAAGCTTGATTGCAATTTGTTAACGAAAAAGAATACAAAAAAACCCGGAAGCAAGGTCCGGGTTTTATATGCTGAATATAGAACAGATTAAGCTCCGATTGCTACGTGCTTAAACGTTTTTACTGTCAAACCTTTCTGCGTTTTTTCAAGCAGTTGGGCAATGGATAAAGAACCGTCTTTGATAAATTCTTGGTTCAGCAAAGTGCTTTCTTTGTAGAATTTGTTAAGACGGCCTAAAGCGATTTTTTCGAGCATCGCTTCAGCCTTACCTTCGTTGCGGGCCAATTCTTTACCTACTTCGATTTCACGCTCAATAGTTGCAGCGTCTACATCACCTTTATCCACTGCGATTGGCTTCATAGCAGCAACCTGCATTGCTACATCACGTCCTACTTCCGACAAATCAGCTCCGTTAGCGCCGGTAAAGGCAACAAGCACACCACGTTTGTTGTTTGAGTGCACATACGAGCTAACCACATCTGCGGTTATGTTTTCATAAGCCAAAAGCTCAATTTTTTCACCAATCTTTCCAATCAATTCGGTGATTAGAGCGTGAAGCGTCTGACCATCCGCTTGGGTAGTAGCTAACAAAGTTTCTTTGTCAGCAGCGTTAGTAGCTACGGCTTGGCTCATAATGTTCATAGCCAAGTTTTGAAAACTTTCAACTTTAGAAACGGGTTCGGTTTCGCAAGCCAAACCAACGATTTTACCATTTGTACCATCGTGGCTTACGTGTACCAATACGATACCTTCCGATACAACGTTATCAGCACGTTTAGCCGCCACTTTTTGGCCTTGTTTACGAAGAATATCAACTGCCTGTTCAAAATCACCATCAGCTTCGGTAAGGGCTTTTTTGCAATCCATCATACCGGCGCCTGTCATTTGGCGAAGTTTGTTCACATCTGCTGCTGTAATAGCCATTTTATTGAAATTTTATTTTTAATGATTAGTAGTGAGTAAAATGTATTGATTTACAATTCAACACTTATTTTATGAAATCGTTAAACGGAATAGCCCATAGCACAGAAGCAGCTACGGGCTATTCAGATCGGGAAGTATGATTTATCGTATTTTTATTCCCCGTCAGCTGCCTCAATAGCGGCTTGTGCTTGTGGCGCTGCTACAACATCCGAATCTTCTGAACGTTTTGCATCTTCTTCTTCAGCCATGCGTGCATCGTCACGCTCCTGCTTGCGTTCAATCAACCCTTCTTCAATGGCTTTACCAATGGCAAGCGTAATCAAAGAAATAGATTTGTAGGCATCATCATTTGCCGGAATTACAAAATCAACCTCATTAGGGTTTGAGTTTGTATCGCACATAGCAATTACCGGAATACCCAAACGCTTTGCTTCTGCTACCGCAATATGCTCACGCTTCACATCAACAATAAACAAAGCTGCGGGCAAACGAGTCAGGTCAGCTACACCGCCCAACAAACGCTCCAACTTATCTTTTTCGCGGCCTTTAATGAGACGTTCGCGTTTGGCGATATTGCTTGCAGTCGCTTCATCTCCCAACATCTTGTCCAATGTCTGCATTTTTTTCAATGACTTACGAATTGTGGCAAAGTTGGTCAGCATACCACCCAACCAACGCTCAGTTACGAATGGCATCTTCAAACGACGCGCTTCTTCCGATACGATTTCCTGAGCTTGTTTTTTGGTAGCTACAAACATCACCTTGCGACCTGAACGTACTACGCTTTTTACATAGTGACAGGCTTCGTCAAGGGAAGCAATTGTTTTATTGAGGTCAATAATATGGATTCCGTTTTTCTCCATGAAGATATACGGAGCCATCCGGGGATCCCACTTACGGGTTAAGTGACCAAAGTGTACACCTGCATCTAAGAGGTCTTTGTACTCTAATTGTGCCATTTTCTTGTTAAAATGAAAAGATGAATAAAATAAACTGATACGCAGCACCACGCGACGGACACCATAAGCGCAGTCTGGACTTTTTTATTAAACAATTAACATTTATCATTAAACAAATAGGAACAAATCCTTAGCTTGCTATTTAAATGTTTAATGGTAATTGCTTAATGAAAATATTAACGTTTCGAGAATTGGAAACGACGACGTGCCTTGGCGCGACCGTATTTCTTACGCTCAACCATACGTGCATCGCGTGTCAAGAAGCCTTCTTTCTTGAGTGCAGGACGAAAATCAAGGTTGATTTCGCACAAAGCGCGGGCAATTGCCATACGAGTAGCTTCTGCCTGACCACGAACGCCACCACCACGAACATTTACTTTAATGTCGTAGTTAGCAGCCAAATTAAGTAATGTCAGTGGTTGCTTCAAAATGATTTGCAGCGTTTCGATTGGAAAGTAATCAACAAATTCACGCCCGTTGATTTTGATATTGCCTTGCCCAGCAGATACATAGACGCGAGCTACTGAAGTTTTTCTTCTACCTATTGTGTTCGTAACTTCCATGATTAGAATTTAATTTCTTTCGGTTGTTGAGCAGCATGTGGGTGTTCAGCACCAGCGTACACGTGCAAATTGGTAAAAATGCTACGACCAAGACGATTTTTAGGCAACATACCTTTCACCGCCATTTCGACTACTTTGTGAGGTTGTTTGGCCAAAATTTCACGCGGAGTAGCGAAACGCTGTCCACCCGGATAACCCGTGTGACGAACGTATTCTTTGTCAGTCATCTTCTTGCCGGTCAAGCGAATTTTGTCGGCATTGATGACAATCACATTGTCTCCACAGTCCACGTGCGGAGTAAAATACGGCTTGTGCTTGCCGCGCAAAATTTTGGCAATCTGGCTGGCCAAACGTCCCAAGATTTCACCTTTGGCATCTACCACTATCCATTCTTTTTGGACAGTAGCGGAGTTTGCCGAAACGGTTCTGTAACTGAGTGTATCCACTTTGCTAAGTGTTTTTCGTTGAAAATCAATTAATTAACTATATAAACGGGCATTCTAAGGCAAAAATCGGACTGCAAATATAGCGGTTTGGTTTTTGAATCGCAAAATGATTCTAAAAATTAAATTTTTACTGATTTATTGTTTATTCTTGCAGTGAAAGAAAGCAGCGTATTTTACGTACAAAGTTGCTTTTCTATTGTAAATTCAAACCGCGCGACGTACCGCTTCTATTCCATAAATTGATTTTTATGCCTCAATTCGATTTTTTAGTGATTGGCTCCGGGATTGCGGGCCTGAGTTACGCCGCCAAATTGGCGCGGCATTTTGATGCGCAACAGGAAAAAATCTCCATTGCAGTGATCACTAAAGTACAAGCCGATGAAACCAATACCAAATATGCTCAGGGAGGGATCGCGGCCGTGTGGGCCGAAGAGGATTCTTTTGAAAAACACATCGAAGATACGATGGTGGCAGGTGGTGGTATCAGCAAGCGCAACATTGTTGAAATTGTGGTAACAGAAGCTCCTGAGCGCATTATGGAGCTGATTTCGTACGGAACCCGCTTTGACAAAGAAGCCGATGGTGAATATGATTTAGCGAAGGAAGGCGGGCATTCCGACCATCGAATTTTACACTTCAAAGACGCTACCGGGGCCGAAATTGAACGGGCACTTTTGAGTGAAGTAAAGGCGCATCCTTCCATTCAAATCTTTACGCATTATTTTGCGGTAGACCTCATTACCCAACACCATTTAGGAGAAACTGTCTATCGTCACCGCGATGATATTAAATGCTTTGGGGCGTATGTTTTAAACACTAAAACGGGCGAAGTAGAGAAATTTTTGGCCAAGACCACCATGTTGGCGACGGGTGGAATCGGAAATATTTACCAAAATACGACCAATCCGCGTATTGCCACTGGTGACGGCATTGCGATGGCATATCGGGCCAAAGGGGTATGTGATAACATGGAATTTATTCAATTTCACCCTACGGCATTGTACCAACCGGGCAAAAAACCTAACTTCCTGATTTCAGAAGCGGTACGCGGATTTGGCGGGATTTTACGGAATAAAAAAGGAGAGACTTTTATGGAGCATTATGACGCTCGCCTTTCACTTGCTCCTCGGGATATTGTAGCTCGTTCCATTGACTCAGAAATGAAAAAATACGGAGACGAACACGTTTATATTGATGTAACTCATTGCGATTACGAGAAATTTATTGAGCACTTTCCAAACATTACTGCCTATTGCCGCGACAATTTGGGAATTGATGTTCGTAAGGATTATATTCCTGTGGTTCCTGCGCAACATTACATGTGCGGCGGAATCAAAGTCAATGAATTTGGACAAACCAATATTTTCTATTTGTATGCGACCGGCGAATGTGCCTGTACAGGATTGCACGGAGCTAATCGTTTGGCTTCCAATTCGTTGCTTGAGGCAGTGGTTTTTGCGCATCGGGCCTTTGTAAAAACCGTTGAGAACCTACCGGATGCTCATATTCCCGAAAATATTCCTGAGTGGAATGACGAAGGAACTACGCACCCCGAAGAAGCGATTCTGGTAACGGAAATGACCAAGGAATTGGAGGCTATTATGTCTAACTACGTGGGCATTGTTCGTACCAATCGCCGTTTGCAGCGTGCCCATGACCGCGTAGAACTTATCTTCAAAGAACACGAAGAATTGTATTGGCAGTCAAAAGTTTCCGTACCTATTATGGAGCTTCGCAACATGATTAACGTCTCTTATCTGGTACTGAAAATGGCGATGGCGCGTCGGGAAAATGTGGGGCTGCACTTTAATTTGGACCACGTGAAGAAATAAATA
Source organism: Runella sp. (assembly GCF_027484545.1). Classification (GTDB taxonomy): domain Bacteria; phylum Bacteroidota; class Bacteroidia; order Cytophagales; family Spirosomataceae; genus Runella. The sequence goes on from NZ_JAIXST010000322.1 coordinate 22,592, forward strand.
GAGCGAATTACAAATTCGCAATCACTTTAGGGCAAGATTACAAATCTTGCCCAGCATACACAAAGAATAACATTGCCGAAACGTAGAATTTGATATTTTTGCGTGTTTGTCAACAAACACGCTTTTTTATTATTCCTAAACCATTTTATGAAAAAACCTTCTGAATTTCGCCTCATGGTATGGGGGTCGACTGCTGCTTTTTGTGCTTATGCCTGTATGTATGCTTTTCGGCGGGGAATAACGGCCGCCACGTTTGACGGAATGGTTTTTTGGGGAGTCAATTATAAAATTTGGTTAATTACGCTGCAAGTATTGGGCTACGCTTTTTCAAAACTGATTGGAATTAAGGTAGTTTCAGAAATGAAACCTGCCCAACGCGCCATCTATTTGTTATCTTTTGTAGGTTTTGCCGAACTGGCTTTACTGGGTTTTGCCTTGGTACCAGCCCCGTATAACATTCCTTTTTTGTTTCTGAACGGGCTTCCTTTGGGCATGGTGTACGGGACAGTATTAGGCTTTTTGGAGGGGCGCCGCCAAACGGATGCGTTGGTGGCAGGGTTGACCGCTTCTTTCATTTTTGCGTCTGGATTTGTCAAAACCATTGGCAAAACGCTACTCAACAACGGGGTTTCGGAGTTTTGGATGCCGTTTACTACGGGTTTGCTGTTTACGTTGCCGTTGCTGTTGGCGATTTGGGCTTTAGCCAAACTCCCCGCCCCGACGGCCGAAGATCGCGCTGAGCGCACCGAGCGAGCGCCGATGAATGCCGCCGACCGCAGCCGCTTTATCAACACCTTTTCAGTTGGCTTGGTTACCCTGATTGTTTCCTACGTTTTCCTGACCGCGTTCCGTGATTTCAGAGACAATTTTGCGCCCGAAATATTAAAACTTGCTGGTGTAGATAATCCCTTGATTTTTACCCAAACCGAAACTTTTGTGTCGGTCTTTATTTTGTTGCTGATGGCTACGCTGCGTTGGGTAAAAGACAATTGGAAGGCATTTTATCTCATTAATCTTTTGCTGATTGCTGGAGGAATTACGGTAGGCGTCAGCACTTGGATGTTTCAGCAGGGATTATTATCGCCGGGAGTGTGGTTTACCCTGACGGGCGTAGGACTATATTTAGCGTATGTGCCTTGCAACGGTCTTTATTTTGAGCGGTTTGTAGCTTCGTTCAAGTACGTCAGCACAGTGAGTTTTGTAGTGACTTTGGCCGATTGGTGGGGCTATTTGGGAACGGTCATGGTATTGATCTACAAAAATTTCGGCCAACCCAACATCAGTTTTCTGGACTTTTTTATCTACGGTGCTTACGTTTTGGCGGTGGTATATGTGGTTTTGGTAATCGTTTCCTTTGGATTTTTTAAGAGAAAATATCACGCGAGAGAATTGCAAGAAGCGGTCATTTAAAAACAAATCACTGGACATCAGAAAAGTTTCTAATGTCCGGTGAGCGCACTATCCAATACTTTGATTACCCTACTCTCTTGCCAGGAATTTCTCAATCTGCTCCGCAGTCAGGTATACTTTTCCTGAGCGGGTTTTTATGTGTTCGCGGAAGGAATTTTTGATTGCATCGTTCCATTTCATATCGATTTCACCAGGAGTATATTTCCCTTCCCGAAGCATTTTGTGGCCAAATTCATCTTGCAGAGCAATGAATTCTGCCTGATTCACTACTTTTTCAGCCAAATGCGCCGGAATAAAAATCACCCCTTCGGGTTTTCCCAAAACTAAATCTCCCGGCAATACCGACGCCCGTCCAATACGGATGGGGCAGTTGATACATGTCATGGTCATGTCTTTAATGGCAGAGGGGTCGTAGCCACGCGTATAACCGACGAAACCATCAATGGCGCTTAATCCTTCCAAGTCTCGCACGCTTCCATCAAACACGATACCTGTTTTGGATTTGGCGTAGATAGAGTTGCCGAGGTTATCACCAATGAGCGTTCCGTCCACAATTTTTCCGTAACCATCCGCCACGTACACATCATTGATTTGAAGGGCGTCAATAGGCCAAGAATTAGTATTCCCTTTCCGACCATCGGCTTTGCCTTTTTCCTTAATTGGCTTTTCCATGTCAGGGCGAGCAGGCATGTATTGAGCCGTCAATACACGTCCGACGAGCGGTTTTTCGGGGTGAATGATTTGAAAGTTTCCTTCAAACTGATTGTTATATCCATCGCCTCGCATAATGCCCCATGCTTCTTCGATAGAGACGTTCGCTAAACGTTTTACAATCTCGTCGGGTACTTTGGGACGACCGTCCGGGAAGCGTTCGCCTTTCCATTCCTGCGTGTAAAATTGGATGAGCTCTTTAGGGGCTTGAATTTGCGCAAATGCAGGAGAAAGCAACAAGGAAGAAAGGAGCAAGGAGAAAAGAAATAGCTTTTTCATAATCAAAGGCCCCGCCCCGATGGGGAGTTTTTTTAGTGATAATCCCCTTCGGGGCTTAGGGGGCTTACAAAAGTCCAACAAATACCTTTTGTATACTTCTATCTTTTTCCAACGGTGAATTTTGAAATATTTTCAGAAAAAATTGTCCTAATCTTGTGCCAAGGTAGTATTGATTACCAATTATAAATTGAAAATTGGCAATCGACCCTCGACAATTGAAAATTAAGAATCATTTATAACCGTGCCTCCGCACTTAATTCTAAGCCCAAATGAAAAAATTATTTGACCGATTCAAGCTCCCTGATGCCCACGCCCAATCCGAAACTAAACGCCGTGATTTTCTTAAAAAAGGCGTATTAGGCGGCCTGTCATTGGGGTTAATGCTGGATGGTAAGCATGAGCAGGAAATGGAGTATATCACCCAAAAAGTAAAACGCGATTCCAAACCTGCGGAGTTAAAAATTACTGACATACGCATTGCTCACTTACAGGGAGTACCTTTTAAAAGCCCCATTATTCGGATTGATACCAATCAGGGGTTAGTAGGCTGGGGAGAAGTGCGCGATGGAGCCAGCCCAAATTATGCCTTGATGCTGAAAAGTCGTTTGTTGGGACAAAACCCCTGTAACGTTGAAAAGATTTTTAAGGAAATCAAACAATTTGGTGGACATGGTCGCGCAGCGGGCGGTGTTTGCGGTGTGGAGATGGCGCTGTGGGATTTGGCCGGCAAAGCGTATAACGTACCAGTGTATCAAATGTTGGGTGGAAAATACCGCGATGAAGTCAGAATGTATGCCGATACTCCCGAAATAGACGACCCAAGCAATTTTGCCAAAAAATTGAAAGAAACACGTTTGGATAAAGGCTATACATTCCTGAAAATGGACTTCGGTATTGGGCTATTGGCCGATAAGCCGGGAATGTTGATTGGAGCCAATGTCTGGAAACTCAGCCAAAAAGACAACAAAACAAAAACTGTGGGTAATTACGGTGCAACCAAACACCCTTTTACCCGTATTCAAATAACCGATAAAGGTCTGGATTACATTTCCGAATACGTGAGTAAAATTCGCGAAGGAGTAGGCTATAACATCCCCGTCGCGGCTGACCACTTTGGGCATTTTGACGTCAATACGGCGATTCGCCTTGGTAAAGCCGTTGAAAAATATCAATTAGCTTGGCTCGAAGATTTGGTGCCGTGGTTTTATACCGATCAATGGAAACAAATTTCAGATGCTATTGATACCCCTACTTTGACAGGCGAAGACATTTTCCTCAAAGAAGAATTTATTAAACTCATCAATGCGAAAGCGGTGGATATGATTCACCCTGATTTAGCGTCTTCGGGTGGAATTTTGGAAACTAAAAAAATTGGTGACTACGCCGAAGAGCATGGTATTCCGATGGCAATGCACTTTGCTGGAAGTCCGATTTCATTTATGGCCAACGTGCATTGTGCCGCCGCCACCGAAAACTTTGTGGCTCTTGAACACCACGGTGTTGATGTTGCCGGTTGGGAAGACATAGTCACCGGAGGAAAACCTTTGGTAGTAAATGGATTTGCGCCCGTGCCTAACAAACCGGGCCTTGGTGTAGAATTGAATGAAGAAGTAGCCAAACGTTTCCTTATGAAAGACCAAAAATGGTTTGCCCCAACCGACGAATGGAATACAAAAGATTCTTGGGATCGGGATTGGAGTTAGTATTATTTTTAACCTATCAATAAATATCAGTAATCTAAGCGTCGGACGGTTTTGAACCGTCTGACGCTTTTTTTTGGCAAACAATCCGTTTTTTGCAACTTTACCGCTGTACCACAAAATATTGCAGATGAAAATTGGTTTTGTTGTCTCTTTTTTTGATTTCCGCAACGACGTGCGGCGTGTCATTGCCCAAGTTGCCAAACAGCACGAAGTAGTTATTTTTGGACGCCCCGAAAACCGCGACGAGATTTTACGACACTTACCCGAAGGGCTGGAATTTCGGCTCATTAATGAGAGAAAACAGAGCCTTTGGAATACGCTTTGGATAAAGATTTACATTCTTTTTAAACGGATTCCAAAAAGTCGCCACAACTTTTTTTTGATGGAGTTGTTTAAGGCTTCGCTTACTTCTGACCCTAAAATCCTGAAAAAAAATCACGAAATCATAAAATGGGTACGACGTCTGCCCAAAGTGATTTCTTACGATTTTTATTTAAAACAACTTCAATATCAAGGTGCTACCGATTTATCAGGAATTGACCAATTTGTGTGTTTTACGGCCATTGCCGACGATTTTTTGATGGCCCGTCTCCTGCACGAAAAGTATCCCGTAAAAGTCTATGTGTATAGTTGGGATCATGCCTGCAAACATATCTGCTTTTCGGAACGAGCCCACTATGTGTGTTGGAATGAACGAATCAGAGAAGATGTGATTGAACTTCAGCACATTCCGTCAACCCAAGTTAAGGAAGTTGGAGCAAGTCAGTTTGCGTACATTGAAGAGTTTCGACGCGCTCAATCAGAACTTTCGCGGACGTATCCGTTCAAATACGTCTACGTAGGTTGCGCTATTGGGGTGGTAGAATTGGTCAAAGAGGAAGTCAATGTAGTGATGTCTATCGCTAACGTATTGGCAAAAGCACGCCCTGATTTAAAATTAGTGGTTCGTCCTTATCCGGTACAGGGCAATTGGGAGTTGTACAGTACGCTTCGCTCCTTACCCAATGTAGTGATGGACGATGGTTTCAGGACCTTGGATTTATCGGTAAAGGACGGGCACATTCTGGAAAAATTCGAGAAAATTTCCAATGCAGAAGCCTTTTTTCATTTAGGGACAACGATGGGTTTGGAAGCCTGTTTTACCGATACTCCTTCTTTTATGATGGATTATGGTTATACTTCCAAAGACGGTTTGAGTCTGTATAGTTTTATTCACCAATATCAAAACGACCGCCATTTGATTGATTTGGCACCACAAAATGCGGTAAAATCGGAAGAGCAATTGGCGCAAATTTTTAAAGATTTAGCCAATCCTATTTACTGCGAACTAAATCAAAAAGTGCAGGCTCAGTATCAGATTAAGTCGTTTGAAGAATTTGCAAAGGATTTGGCTGCGATTTAATTTCCCCTAATTTTGCTTATCCTCAAACCCTCATCTTCATGTATAATCGTTCCCTTTTTCGTACTCTCGCGTTAGTGGTTTTCTCGACCCTTTCGCTTTATTCTCAAACAAGTACAAAACCGGCTCCTCCCCTGTTGTCGGCAGCTGCTCCTGAAGCAGCCAGAATGGATTCTGAGCGTCTCAATCGCCTAGATGGCATTATTCAGTCTTATATCGACAAAGGAGCGTTTCCGGGTGTAGTAGCGATTGTGGTGCGAAACGGTAAAATCGTCTACTACAAAGCCTTTGGGAAAGCGGATCTAGAAACTAATAAACCTTTATCCAAAGATGCCATTTATCGCATCGCCTCTATGACCAAGGCCATCACTTCGCTGTCGATAATGATGTTACACGAAGAAGGAAAAATCATGCTGGATGACCCTATCAGCAAATATATTCCTGAATTTGCCAAGCCCATAGTTCTTGACCAATTCAATCCTAAAGACAGTAGCTACACTACAATTCCTGCAAAAAGAGAAATTTCGGTTCGCCATTTGCTGACCCACATGTCGGGCATCAACTATAATTCGATTGCAAACGACGAAAGAATGAGGGCTATTTATACCAAAGCAGGAATTATTGATGCTTTCACGCTGGAGAATGTAAAAATTGGGGATAATGTCAAAAAATTGGCAAAGCTCCCTCTTAACCACCAACCCGGAGAAAAATGGACGTACGGATTAAGCACTGATGTGTTAGGATATCTGGTAGAAGTAGTTTCGGGAATGACGTTGGATCAATTTTTCCAAAAGCGCATTTTCGAACCTTTGGGCATGAAAGACACTTACTTTTATTTGCCGGACGCAAAAAAAGACCGTTTAGTGCCTTTGTACGCAGAAGATAAAGAAGAGGGACTGGTAAAGAATGTCACCAATTCAATGACAGCCAACCCTGATTATCCCATTAAAGGAGCCAAGACTTACTATTCCGGCGGTGGTGGATTGTCAAGTACCGCCTATGATTATGCTGTATTTTTGCAAATGTTATTGAATGGAGGTATTTACAATGGCAAGCGATTATTGAGTCCCAAAGGCGTCGAACTTTTTACCAATAGCAACCAAAGTGGTACACTCTTCCCCGACCCCCGTAGCTATTTTAGTTTGGGTTTTAGCGTCATCAACGAAGCAGGACGCTCCAACGACCTTTACAGCAGTGTAGGTGCTTTCGGTTGGGGCGGGGCCTTCAGTACGCACTATTTCGCTGATCCTAAGGAAAAAATCTGTGCCGTTTTGATGAAACAAATGTGGCCAACGAGCTATGGCGGCGAACTCGACCGTAAGTTTGACCTGATGATTTATCAGGCGTTGGAGTAGTAATGGCAACCACATAGAAAAATAGAACATATAGAAACAAAATTCAATCTATGTGACCTATGCATCTATGTGGTTACAAGGACGATTTTCCCGATATGTTCGCTGCTTTCCATCAAGCGATGGGCAGCAGCGGCTTCTTCCAACGGAAACGTTTTATAAAGTATCGGTTTGTATTGTCCCGTTTCAATCAACGGCCAAACGTGTTTTTCCACTTCAGCAGCCAACGCAGCTTTGAAATCACCATCACGGGGAGCAAGCATACTGCCCGTGATGGTGAGCCTTTTACTCATTACCTCCAAAATATTGAACTGCGTTTGAGCTCCACCTAAACTTGCAATGAAACACAATCGTCCATCGGGACGCAGAAGGCGAATATTTTTAGGTGTGTAGTCCCCGCCAACGTAATCTAAAATCACATCTATACCAAAGGATTTAAGCTCTTCGACAAAGTCCTGTGTTTTGTAATTGACGCATTTTACAGCGCCCAGTGTTTCGCAAAATTGACATTTTTCATCACTGCCCGCCGTAGCAAATGCCTGTGCGCCAAACGCCTTTGCCAGTTGAATAGCCGTTACTCCAATGCCGCTTGTACCGCCGTGCACCAGAAAATTTTCACCGACTTTAAGGTGCATTCGTTGAAACACATTACTCCACACCGTCATGATGGTTTCGGGCAAACACGCCGCTTCTTCAAATGAAAGCCCCGTTGGAATAGGCAAACAGTGGCGGGCATCAGCCAAAGCGTATTCTGCATAACCACCGTTACGAATAAGCGCGCAGACTCGGTCACCTATTTTCCAACGTGTTACCTCTGCGCCTACCTGTTCGACAACCCCTGCGATTTCCAGGCCTAAAGGTTCAGCAGGAGGTTGAGAATTAATCCCATAGCGTCCCTGTCGCATGAGTAAATCGGCACGATTAATGCCCGATGCATGTACTCTGATCAGTACTTCCAAATCAGTAGAAACAGGCAGGGGACGGTCTTGTAGATGTAAAACTTCGGGACCGCCAGTTTGAGAAACAAGAATGGCTTTCATGCCGTAAATTTAGTAAATTTAAAAATAAAATGACTCCATGAAGGTACATGACACTCCCCACAAAAATGTCATATACTTTTGTGTTATAATACCAAGAACAGACAACATTTATCATAATCGCAAAAAATATTATGTCAGCGACTACCACGCAATTCAATCATGTGAGCTACCTCTGGGACGAAGCTAAAGCTGCCGAATTGGCGGGTGACGAAGTAGCCCTCTTTATTTATCGTTCTAATCTCCTCGGAGCTGACCTGCGCTTAACCAACTATGGCGGCGGAAATACATCTGTGAAAATCACTGATAAAGACCCGCTTACGGGCAAAAAAGTGGAAGTGATGTGGATAAAAGGTTCAGGTGGCGATATTGGAACACTCAAAAAATCAGGTTGTGCAGCCTTGTACGTGGAGCGCTTAAGAAATTTAGAAAACGTGTATCGCGGCGTTGAATTTGAAGATGAAATGGTTGAGTTATTCAATCACTGCATTTTTGATTTGGCCTCCAAAGCTCCTTCTATTGATACACCTTTGCACGGCTTCCTGCCGTTTGCGCACATTGATCACTTGCACCCGGACGCTGCTATTGCGATTGCAGCGGCCAAAGACGGCAAAAAAATCACTGACGAGCTCTTTGGCGGAGAAGTTGGCTGGGTTGAGTGGCGTCGCCCGGGTTTTGAATTAGGGCTTGAACTCCGCGCCTGTTTAGAAGAAGCAGCAGCGCGCGGTGTTAAGTTGCGTGGAATTATGTTGGGCTCACATGGCTTGTTTACGTGGGGAGATACTTCCTACGAAAGTTATATCAACACCCTTGAAGTCATTGAAAAATGTGCTGAGTATTTAGAGGCGAACTACGGAAAAACACGACCTGTATTTGGGGGACCGAAAATCGAAAGCCTGCCCGAAGAAAGCCGTAAAAAACAAGCGTCAAAATTAGCTCCTGTACTCCGTGGTTTCTGTTCGTCTTACCGCACCATGGTTGGTCATTTTACAGATGACCAACGGGTCTTGGAATTTATCAATTCCAATGATTTAGATAAACTCGCACCACTCGGCACCTCTTGTCCCGATCACTTTTTGCGTACCAAAATCAGTCCGTTGGTATTAAATCTGGCCCCAGACGAAGATTTGTCAGATGTGGCGACATTAAAAGAGAAACTTACTCCTGGTTTTGTGGCGTATCGTGAGCTTTATGCCGACTATTACGAAACGTGCAAACACCCTAACTCACCCGCGATGCGTGACCCTAATCCGGTCGTAATTCTGTATCCGGGAGTTGGAATGTTTACTTTCTCAAAAGATAAAACGACGGCTCGTTTGGCATCCGAATATTACATCAATGCCGTCAACGTAATGAAAGGGGCTGAAGCAGTTTCTGAATACACTTCATTGCCCCGTCAGGAAGCGTTTAACATCGAATATTGGTTATTGGAAGAAGCCAAACTTCAACGGATGCCCAAACCCAAAGCCCTTTCCGGACGCGTAGCATTAGTAACCGGGAGTGCGGGAGGAATAGGAAAAGCAATTGCCAAACGATTTGCCGAAGAAGGCGCCGTTGTGGTTTTGAACGATATTAACGAGGAGCGTTTGGCAGGTGCAAAAGAAGAATTTGTGAAAAAATTCGGGAAAGACGCCGTATCAACTACCCTTTTGAACGTAACCGATGCCAGCAGCATTGTTTCGGCAATGGACGCTGCCGCACTGGCATTTGGAGGAGTGGATATCATCGTAAACAACGCGGGTATCAGCATTTCGAAACCTATCCAAGACCATACCATTGAAGACTGGGATAGATTATATGATATATTAGTGAAAGGTCAATTCCTTGTTACTCAGGCAGGTGTAGAAGTAATGCGCAAACAGGGTTTTGGCGGAGACATAGTAAATATAGTGAGCAAAAATGCCTTGGTTTCAGGACCGAACAATGCAGGATACGGTTCGGCGAAAGCCGCTCAATTGCACTTGAGCCGTTTGAACGCCGCCGAATTGGGAGGAGATAAGATTCGGGTAAATACCGTCAATCCTGATGCCGTCATTGCCGATTCCAATATTTGGGCCGGCGGTTGGGCCGAAGGCCGTGCCAAAGCGTACGGTATTAAGATTGAAGAGCTTCCGGCTTATTACGCCAAGCGTACCCTGTTGAACGAAACCATTTTGCCGGACGATATCGCCAACGCCTGCTTTGCATTTGTCGGTGGCTTGCTCAGCAAATCTACCGGCAACGTTTTGAACGTAGACGGCGGTGTAGCCATGGCTTTTGTTCGCTAAATTAAAGATTGTTTTTTCATCATAGGTTAGTTTAATACTCGAATCTACCGCCTGAATTCAGGCGGTAGATTTTTCAAAATTAAGCCATCCTTTTCTCTTCCAACCCAACCAATTACCATGCAACTCGAAAAGTACAAGATACAACAATACAACGACGATCAATTGAAAGGTCATGAGCGTCGTTTGAGCTTTGCCGTTTCAGAAATTGAAAATGCAGAAGCCATTATCCAAAAACTCGTTGATTTCCAGATTGCCATTCCTTCTTGGGCTTTGGGTACGGGGGGAACCCGTTTCGGACGTTTCCCCGGTGGTGGTGAGCCTCGCAGTTTGGAAGAAAAAATTGAAGATGTAGGCTTGCTGCATTCATTGAATCAATCGTCAGGAGCTATTTCTTTGCATATTCCGTGGGATATTCCAAAAGATGCCAAAGCCATTAAAGCGCTTGCCGCGCAATACGGTCTGAAATTTGACGCGGTCAATTCTAATACCTTTCAAGACCAACCCGATCAGGCGTTAACCTATAAATTCGGTTCATTGCAAAATGTGGACAAGGCCATACGCAAACAAGCTATTGAACACAATATTGAAGTAATCAAACACGGTGTCGAATTGGGGTCTGAATCACTAACGGTTTGGCTATCGGACGGCTCTTGCTTTCCGGGGCAATTGAATTTTCGTAAAGCGTATCAAAATACCCTCGAAAGTTTACAGGAAATCTACGCAGCGATGCCCGAAAACTGGAAAATGTTTCTGGAGTACAAAGCCTACGAGCCTAATTTTTATTCAACGACCGTTGGTGATTGGGGTCAATCCTATTCGTACGTTCAAAAATTAGGGGAAAAAGCCTTTACGCTCGTTGACTTAGGCCACCATTTACCCAATGCCAACATCGAACAAATTGTGGCTTTGTTGCTCATGGAAGGAAAATTGGGTGGTTTCCACTTCAATGACTCTAAATACGGTGACGACGACCTTACCGCCGGTGCGATGAAGCCTTATCAATTGTTTTTGATATTCAATGAATTGGTAGAAGGCATGGACGCTCGTGGGATGAATCACGCAACTGATTTGGGCTGGATGATTGATGCGTCGCACAACGTAAAAGACCCACTCGAAGACTTACTACAATCAGTAGAAGGTATTATGATGTCGTATGCACAGGCATTGTCGGTAGACAGAAAAGCGTTAGAAGAAGCCCAAGCCATTAATGACGTAGTACGTTGTCAGGAAATTCTTCAAAATGCTTTCCGTACCGATGTGCGGGCATTAGCTGCCGAAGCACGTTTACGCGCAGGAGGGGCTTTAAATCCTTTAGGATTGTTCCGCAGTCTAAAAGTGCGCGAAAATCTGATTGCTGAAAGAGGACTTAAAACCATAGCGACTGGCCTGTAGTATGAAAACCCCCGTCTGTGCCGTATTGGATATTGGAAAAACCAATAAAAAACTCTTTCTTTTTGACGAAAACTACCGAATTGTCTTAGAAAACTCGGGACAATTTCCCGAAACTACCGATGAAGACGGCGACCCTTGCGAAGACGTTTCGCTGTTGACTGAGTGGGTTATTCAGTCGTTGCAAAATATTTTGGCTTTGGAAGAGTACGATGTCAAAGCGATTAATTTCTCCACCTACGGAGCGAGTTTTGTTCACGTTGGTGAAGATGGTACCCCTGTTGCTCCCCTTTACAATTATCTTAAGCCCTATCCCGAAACGCTTAAAAAGCAGTTCTATGATACGTACGGCGGAGAACAGGAATTTTCTCGCAAAACGGCCTCTCCTATCTTGGGAAGTTTAAATTCAGGGATGATTATCTATCGACTAAAGTACGAAAACCCTGAATTGTTTGCCCAAATTAAGTATTCTCTCCATCTTCCTCAATACGTTGCTTCTTTGGTTTCGGGACAATTTGCTTCCGACATTACAAGCATTGGCTGCCATACCAACCTCTGGGATTTTGACATAAATGAGTATCATGCGTGGGTTACTCAAGAACAAATTATGGACAAATTGGCTCCTACCCACCCCGGCGATTTGGTCACTACTCAATCCATGAATGGTCAGAAGCGTTTGGTAGGAGTTGGTTTACACGATAGCTCGGCCGCATTGATTCCCTACTTGGTTAGCTTTCAGGAACCTTTTGTATTGATTTCGACGGGAACATGGTGCATCAGCCTTAATCCTTTTAATCACACGCCTCTTACCAACGAAGAGCTTCAGTATGATTGTCTCTGCTTTATGCAATACAATCGTAAGCCTGTGAAGGCATCACGTTTATTTGCAGGGTACGAACATGAACAACAAACCAAACGACTGTCTGCACACTTTGAAAAAGAAGCCAATTATTACAAAACAGTAGCGTTTGACAATACCATAATTAATCAACTAAAATCAGACAAGAAAACCGACGGTATAGATTTTGAACAACTTTCAAAACCACCTATGCCCAAGACACTCTTTGGCTACCGTGACTTAGCGGGGTTTGATTCGTACGAACAGGCGTATCATCAATTGATTTTAGATATCGTAAGTCAGCAGATTGTTTCGACAGGACTCGTGCTAACGGGTTCAAGCGTTAAACGTATTTTTGTGGATGGCGGCTTTGGCAAAAACCCTATCTATATGAATTTGCTCGCGGCTGCTTTTCCTGAAATGGAAATCTTCGCGGCCTCGGTAGCTCAGGCAACTTCATTAGGAGCAGCGTTGAGTATTCACCGGCATTGGAACAACAAAACGTTACCTCCCGATTTGATTGACTTACGGTTCTACAACAGTCACCTTACACCCGATGGATTGGGGTTTGTAAAAAACAGTTGAGATTACTTAAACGTATCTACCAACAAATAGATATTCAGTCCTACAATAACCACTGCGATAGCCCAACTGACGAGTATGAGTAAGCGTGAGTTTACAAAACGCCCCATCCAATCACTTTTGCTGGTGAAGATAATCAAGGGAATCACGGCAAAACTCAGTTGGGCAGAAAGTATTACCTGACTGAAAACCAATAATTCACTTGAGCCGTGTTCGCCGTATTGAATGGCTACAAACAAAGCAGGGATAATGGCAATCAGACGTGTGATAAGCTGACGCACCCATTGTTTTAGTTGAATATTCAAAAATCCTTCCATCACAATCTGTCCTGCCAGCGTACCGGTAATGGTCGCATTTTGTCCCGCCGCCAAAAGAGCTACGGCAAACAGTACACTTGCCCATCTACTTCCCAACAACGGGTCTAAAAGTTGGTGAGCATCGGTAATGTCCGCTACATTTTGGTTTCCTGAATTGTGAAAAGTAGCCGCTGCCAAAATCAAAATAGCAGCGTTGATAAAAAATGCAATCCCTAACGAAGCTGTGGAGTCGATAGTCGCATAATGAATGGCAGAACGACGACCTTCCTCTGTGCGAGCGTAAGCCCGGGTTTGAACGATGCTGGAATGAAGATATAAGTTATGCGGCATCACGGTTGCTCCCAAAATCCCGATGGCTACATACAGCATACGGGGATTGGCAACCACTTCTTTTTGGGGGATAAACCCTCCGGCTACTGCCATCCACTCAGGATTGGAAACGATAACTTCATACACAAAACACATCAAAACAACGGCTATCAACCCTCCCACAATGCTTTCAATAATACGGAAGCCTTTGTTTTGAAAATATAAAATCAGCAGAACGTCTAAGGTGGTAATGACAACACCCACTGCTAATGGAATACCGAACAGCAAATTAAGTGCGATTGCCGACCCAATTACCTCTGCCAAGTCACAGGCAGCAATGGCAATTTCGGCCAATACCCACAACGCCATCGCAACAGGTTTAGGAAAATAAGCCTTACACGCCTGTGCCAAATCCATACCCGTGGCAATGCCAAGTTTGAGCGATAAATGTTGCAACAGCATCGCAAATAAATTGGAAATCAAAATCACTGAAAGCAGTGTATAACCAAATCGCGCTCCGCCTGCAATATCAGTAGCCCAGTTGCCCGGGTCCATATAACCTACCGCTACCATTAGGCCGGGGCCAACGTAAGCGCGCATATTTTTCCAAAAACCCTTGGTAAGAGGAACTTGAATAGATGCATTGACTTCAGAAAGTGACGTATGTTCAGAAGGCGTCATATCGTGAGGTGAATAAGTAGGAATCATCGTTTTTTATCGTTTTCATGGCTTGTTAATTAGTAAACGTTACAAATATAGGCAATTCCAAATATTATTTTTAGGTTAGTCTAAATTTTTTATTTGAGCTTCAAAAAAATTATTTTTGCAAAAACAAAAGTGAGCAAACAGGATTCATTTTTAATTCCTGTCTTGACACCCTAAAAATGCAAACCTTTACCGAAGAAAATTATTTAAAAACCATCTTCTTTCTGTCAATAGATATCGAAGTATGGGTCTCGACCAATGCCTTGGCCGAAAGTACCAATACGCGCGCAGCTTCGGTTTCGGACATGCTGAAACGTTTGGCAGAGAAGGGGTTAATCAACTACCAAAAGTACCGCGGCGTCCGGCTTACGGAGGAAGGTGAGCGGCTTGCCTTACTTGTAATCAGAAAACATCGTCTTTGGGAAGTGTTCTTAGCCGAAAAATTGCAGTTTGGTTGGGATGAAGTTCACGTTATTGCCGAAGAATTGGAGCACATTCGTTCAGAACGGCTGGTTGAAAAACTGGACGCTTTTTTAGGCCATCCTCAATTTGACCCGCACGGCGACCCTATACCCGACGCTGATGGACAAATGCCTGCCTTTCGCTATCGGAAACTTTCTGAAATCAACGAGGGCAATACTGTAATTGTGACGGGTGTATCTGAGCATTCTTCTGCTTTTCTGCAACACTTGGATAAATCGGGTATTATGCTCGGTTGTCAGGTGAAAGTACAGGAAATCAACCGATTTGATAAGTCCATCCATGTACTGATTGACAATCAACAAACGGTATTTATAAGCCATGAAGTAGCCAAAAATCTTTTGGTAAAATAAAAACTACCCAATCCCAACTCCCCGCTTCTTCGTACATTTGCATTATGGAATTATTACAAAATGACCTTCTTCTGCGCGCCGCACGCGGAGAAAAAACAGAACGCGTTCCCGTCTGGATGATGCGTCAAGCGGGCCGAATATTGGCCGAATACCGCGCCGTGCGCGAAAAAGCAGGAAGTTTTATCCAATTGGCCACCAACCCCGAACTTGCCGCTGAAGTTACCATTCAACCGGTAGATTTATTGGGAGTAGATGCAGCCATCATATTTTCTGATATTCTGGTGGTACCGGAAGCCATGGGACTTCCTTATGAAATGGAAGAAAAGCGTGGGCCGGTGTTTCCAAATGTAGTCAGAACGATAGCCGACATTGATAGGCTTCGAATAGCGGAACCGGAAAGGGATTTAAAATACGTTTTGGATGCTATCAAAATAGTGAAACGAGAATTGAACGGTCGGGTGCCTTTGATTGGCTTTGCCGGTGCTCCGTTCACTATTTTTTGTTATATGGTGGAAGGACGCGGTTCCAAGACGTTCTCCATCGCTAAAAAAGCCCTTTATGCTGATGCCGAGTTTTCTCATACATTATTACAAAAAATAACCGACAGCACGATTGCCTACCTAAAAGCTCAGATTGCAGCAGGTGCCAATTTGGTGCAATTATTTGATTCGTGGGCAGGAATTCTTTCCCCTGCTCAGTATCGGGAATACTCACTCCCCTATATCAAACAAATTTGTGATGCCATTTTCGAAGTGCCTTTAACGGTATTTGCCAAAGGGGCATTTTTTGCCCGTCAGGAAATTGGACAGCTTAATTGTTCAGTTGTAGGTTTAGACTGGAACATGGACCCTGCCGAATCTCGTTTATTAATTCCTGACAAAACATTACAGGGAAACCTTGACCCCTGCGTATTATATGCGTCTTTCAGTCAAATTAAAGTGGAAGTGCGCAAAATGATTGAAACTTTCGGAACACAACATTACATCGCAAATTTGGGTCATGGAGTATATCCCGATACGAACCCTGATAAAGTCCGTTGTTTCATTGAATCAGTCAAAGAATATTCCGAATCACCGGCTCAAACCTCCTCTATAGGATAATTAACTTTTTTTAACGATTTTTTCACATACTTACATTAGTTTGGAATCGTTTTTGTATTAGTACTATTAACATCCCAAACCTGGTCAAAGCTATGAAAGAGTGTGTGGTCGTGATTCCGACATTTAATGAAATTGAGAACATTGAGGCTATTATCCGTAAGGTATTCAGTCTCAACCATCCGTTTGATGTATTGATTGTTGATGATGGCTCGCCCGATGGAACGGCCTTCAAAGTGAAAGACATGCAATTGGAGTTTCCTGAGCGTTTGCATCTATTGGAACGCAAAGGCAAGCAAGGGTTGGGTACGGCTTATATACACGGTTTCAAATGGGCTATTAGTAAAGGCTATCGGTATTTGTTTGAAATGGATGCCGATTTTTCTCATAATCCTGTTGATTTGGTACGGCTTTATGAAGCCTGTACAGAAGGTGGCTATGATGTTGCCATTGGCTCTCGCTATATTAAGGGAGTAAATGTGGTCAATTGGCCCATCGGTCGCGTACTGATGTCTTACTTTGCGGGAGTTTATGTTCGTTTTGTAACAGGAATGCAAATTATGGACCCTACTGCCGGATTTATCTGCTATAAGCGTGAAGTTTTACAGGGAATTGGTTTGGATGAAATTCAGTTTGTAGGATATGCCTTCCAAATTGAAATGAAATTTAATACCTGGAAGTATGGGTACGAAATCAATGAGGTGCCCATTATTTTCACGGATCGTACCCGAGGTGTTTCAAAAATGTCGACGAAGATATTTAAAGAAGCTGTATTGGGTGTTTTGTATCTAAAAATCAGAAGTTTTTTCAAAACATATATTCGACAAAATGAACCTAAGTCTGTAGCATTGCTAACAGTAGCTGAAATGGGATAATATATTAACACAATAGGTGATAAGGTGCCGCTATCAATTATTTTTTGTTAGCGGCACCTTATTTTTTACCGTTTTTAAAAAAATAAATAAAATGTCTTGACATTATATGTATATACACATATATTTGCATCATCAATTTCGATTCCACATAAACACTCAAATAAAAACATGGAAACTTTAGCAAAAACCACTTGGGCCATTGACCCCACCCACTCGGAAGTACAATTCAAAGTAAAGCACTTAGTGATTTCAACCGTAACCGGTAGCTTTAAAAGTTTTGAGGGCACCCTCGAAACAGATGGAGACAGTTTTGAAGGAGCTTTCATTCAGTTCAGTGCGGATGTGAACAGCATTGATACCAACATGTCACAACGTGATGCCCACTTGAAAAGTGCCGATTTCTTTGATGCTGAAAATCATCCAAAATTAACTTTTGTATCGACTTCTTTTACTCAAAAAGACGAAGATGAGTACACTTTGGTAGGTGATCTGACAATGAGAGGTGTAAGCAAGTCAGTAACTCTTTCAGCAACCTACGGCGGTCAAATGGTTGATTTTTATGGCAATACCAAAGCAGGTTTTGAAATTTCAGGAAAAGTGAATCGTAAAGATTTTGGACTAAACTGGAGCGCCGTAACTGAAGCAGGCGGTGTGGTAGTAAGTGATGAAGTGAAACTTCACTTCAACATTCAAATAGCAAAACAAGGCTAATTGCAACAATTAGAACTGCAAAAAACAAGGGGCATTCTCATCGAGAATGCCCCTTGTTTTTTGCAAAGAGAAGTTTATTTACACCAATTTTGACTTGGTCCGTGGACTATTGGGTTTCGTTCGAGACTCCGCCAACAACGTTTGAAGGTCATTGCGACGTCGCTGATTCACCCGAGGAGCACGCCACCAAACAAGGCGCCTGTTTTTCTCCGTATTTTGAGCTAATTCCGACTCTGATTCATTTTTTATAAAAATGCTTCTGAAAGCCCCTTCGCGTTTGAAAGACAAAGGAATCAATTCGTCAAAACCGGTCATAAGCGCATTATCCAATGTAGCTTCTACGTCAGAAATCTGCAATTCGCTTTTTGCACTTGGCTTTATTTTAATTTTAGGCGGAGCAATCAACCCCATTGTAAGACCGTAAAGTCGAATAAATTTGGTAAGCGTGATTTCTTCCGCTACCACGGCTGCATACATTTCAGGCCGGGTAAACAACTCTTTGGCAGCTAACACGCGATACAGATACTTCCGATTTTCGGCACTGATTCGTAAATTGTAATAGCTTGTTTTGCCATGGTTATTCAAATATCTCTTTACCTTCGTAGGACCTGCATTGTAAGCAGCAGCAACGAGCGACCAAGAACCGAGCTGCTTGTACAAATCCAAAAAGTACAGACAGGCGGCGTGAGTAGATTTTACTAAACTTTCACGTTCATCTACCTTACCTTCCACTACAAGGCCCATGGAGCGAGCCGTATGGGGCATAAACTGCCAATATCCATAAGCGCCTTTGTGTGACATTGCCTTTGACTCAAGTGCACTTTCAACAACGCACAGGTATTTAAAATCCAATGGAATTTGGTACTGCTTCAGAATTGGGTCAATGACCTGAAAAAATTTCTGTGCGCGAGGTTTAATTTGATGAAGCGGCAGACTTGCCGTGTGACGCAAAGCAGACTGAAAATAAGTCAGTACTTGGTTTTCGTAAACAGGTAACGGTTCGTTACAAAAACGGATACAGGAGGATTCGTTAAAGCCCTCGGCTTTAGCTCCTAAACTTGACAACAAAAGCGTTGATAGAATGATACATTGTCTTCTTTTCAAAACTGTTTTTGGTTAGTTAAACATTGCGACGAAGGATTCCCAAAAGGTCACTTTTTGCCGCTTTTCCATAGCTGATTATGCTTTGTTAACGTAAAGATATTCAAATATTGTACAATTTGCAAACAAATTACTGAAAGATTATCAGATAGTTGCAATTTAAGCGTCTGTGTTTTATCACAAAAACTATGCCAAAACGACCTAATTTCAGAGCAAAATACTCCTTCAAATAACTACAAAAAAAGAGGCTGTCCATAACGACAACCTCTCGATAATTGTATTTTTTCAGGCCTATTTTTTTCCTTCCAAATCCATTTCCTCCATCCATTCTTCAAACTCGCCCGGAGTAGAAATATTGGCCGGAACAGCATTCATTCGACGGGAAGAGCGACGTTCCGGAGCTTTAATTTCAAGCACTTGCTCCGCTTTTGTTCCCGTAGTCGTTTCTACTACCACTTTGTATTTACCAGCACGTATGTACAGTTTACCGTCGTCTGCTTTTTCCAACTTTATTTCTTTTTCGTCCTTTTTCTTAGCAGCGTTCAAAAACTTTTCATACTCTGCTTTTGCAGTAGTATCAATGGCCAAGTCGAAATCAACAAAATTCAATCCCGCTTCGCTGTCATCAGTCAGGGTACGCAACGTAAGACCTTTATCGGTTTGAATCCTAATACTGCTTTTTCCAGAAGCTTTAGTATAAAATGGAATTTCGTATTTTTGAACTCTTGGCTCACTGTATTTGTCAAACATTCTCCCCCAATTCGGCGAATAATTAAGAGGCTTGAGCGCAAAAAAGTGGATTTCTTTATTTGTAAGCGTATCCGCCAGTTGCTGTATCAAACTCACATCCCCTATATAAATAGAGCGTCCATGAGTGCCCACTACTAATTCATTATCGCGTGAATGCACAATAAGGTCATGTACAGCTACGGCAGGGAGCCCCCTACTCATTCGCATGAAGGTCTTTCCCTGATTAAGCGAAACATACACACCATTGTCGGTCCCCACGTACAAAATAGCGGCATTTTTGGGATCTTCCCGAACAACATTAATAGGTTCCGCAGGCAAATCAGTACCAATAGGTTGCCAGTTCTGGCCATAATCAGTCGATACGTACAAATAAGGTTTAAAAATATCATCACGATAGCCGTTGAGAGACGCATACACTACTGCCTCGTTATGAGTTGACGCGACTACACGACTTATCCACAGATTTTGCGGCAAAGCGTCCGAGATTTTGGTCCAAGTGTATCCTCCGTCTTTGGATACGTGAATCAGGCCGTCGTCGCTGCCCGCGTAGAGAAGCCCGAATTTTTTAGGAGATTCATCGAGTGTAGTCAACGTTCCAAAAGGCACATCCCCTTCTTTAGGTCCTTTGGTCAAATCGCCTGAAAGTGTTTGAAAGGTTTCCCCCTTATCCAAACTGCGATGAAATTTATTGGAACCAAAATAAACTATGTCTTGATTATGACGACTCACCACAATCGGTGATTGCCAGTTAAAACGAAGTTTTGCTTCTCCAATATCAACGAGTGGCATTTGTAGGCGTTTCATCCCCGCAGGGTATGTGTTTTTGTTGACTTTGAAATAATTTCCAAATTGAAATCCAGTGTACACCGTCGAATTGTCGCGCCAGTCCACCTGAATTTGCATTCCGTCACCGCCCATCACTGACTTCCAAGGTCTTACTTCCTCACCCGGCTGTGAAGTTCCCCACCATACGCCATTGTCCTGCATACCGCCATATACATTATATGGTTTTTCCATATCTACCGCAATTGCATACAACTGCCCTACCGGAATCGGGTTGAGATGAGACCAGTTTTTGCCTCCATCGTACGTTAAGTTAAGCCCGCCGTCATTACCAATCAGAATATGGTCAGCGTTTTTAGGGTTAAACCAAAGAGCATGGTGATCAGAATGGACATTGGAGGCATCCAAACTTTTCCAGGTTTTTCCAGCATCCATGGATTGAAGTATGGGGACACCATAAATAATGATTCTATCAGGGTTTTCAGTACTGACAAAGATTTGCCCAAAATAATAGCCAAAAGAAGAAACGGCGTCAATAGGTTCGGTATGGGTTTTCTTCCAAGTTTGACCTCCATCTTCGCTTTTATATACCTCAGCTCCCGATACAGGCGAATTAACCACTTCATCGTTCGCGCCAGTGACGTAATCGTATAAATTTTTAACCGTCAGTTTGTCGGCTGTAATTTGCTCACGGATTTTTTTGCCGTTGTATTTTTCGGGAAAATTAGCCGCATCCAAAAACTCATTGATTTCCGCATCCGAAAATTTCAGAAAATCTTCTTTATTCATAGTTCTGAGTGCACGGGTAGTAATCCCTGTAGGGGCAGTTCGGGGAGGAGTTTCCTTACGACGTACCTGATTGTCGATAAATGCATACATCAAGTTGGGGTTTTTCGGGTAAATACTCAACCCAATGCGCCCGTTGCCATCTCCCGTTGGAAAACCGCTGTTTTCGACCGTCAGCAATTTCCAGGTTTCACCACTGTCTGTTGATTTATAAATGCCTGAAGTTTTTCCTCCTTCCACAAAATTCCACGCCCGACGCTCTTTGTGCCACATGGATGCGTATAAAACCGCCGGATTTGAAGGGTCAAGGTCAAGGTCAATTGCGCCCGTTTTGTCATCAATGTAGAGCGTTTTCTTCCACGTCTTCCCTCCATCGGTGGTTTTATAGATGCCTCGCTCTGTGTTGGAAGAATAAAGATGCCCTACTGCTGCTACCCAAACGGTATTGGGATCAGTAGGGTGCAGGATTACCTGTCCAATATGGTGAGTATCCTCCAATCCTAAATGCTGCCACGTTTTACCGCCATTGGTGCTCTTGTAGATTCCTGTACCCGAATACGTAGACCGGCTGGCGTTGTTTTCACCTGTCCCAACCCAAATCGTTTGACCGTTGGTCTTCCAATCCACGGTAATGTCTCCAATCGTCATTGAAGCCTCATTATCAAACAAAGGCGTAAAACTCATGCCATTGTTTTCGGTTTTCCAAAGACCACCCGAAGCATACGCCACAAAGAAATGCGTAGGATTGGCATTATTTACATCCAAATCCACTACCCGACCGCTCATATTAGTTGGACCAATACTCCGAAATTTAACATTGTTGACCAACGACGAAGCATCTATCTTTTTACGTTGTTCGTACCCTGCCATGCGCTCAGCGGCAGTTGTCGAAGAAATCGCTTGAGGGATGGCTTGTTTGGGCGTTTGAGTTGTCGATTTTTTCTTTTGGGAAAAGGAGGCAGTACCCAAAAGAAGGAGAATAGGGATAATGTAGCGGTTTTTCATTGATGAAGTTAAGTAAAAAGGTTATGGTTATTACGTAAAAAACTTGACTTACTTATTGCAAATAGCCTTTATCGGGCAAAGAACTGTCATCTACCACGTAAGTATCAGACCAACGGTCATGCCAGCCCTGAGGAGTTTCGGTTAAAAAACTAAATCCATCGAAAGGGACGATTCTGGAAAAATTGCGCGTTATCAACTGATTCAAAGTAGGCCTAGTACCGTCGATGCTTACCACTCTGGTTTTGGTCAGCATTTTTCCGATGGATTTGCCGTTGGCAACGTATTCAAAAAACAAACAATAAAGACAGTACATTACTCCCGTAAAGATGCGATCCAGTATAGGATTCATCCGCTCCAAATCAGAGAAAAAAGTAAATTCTTCGTCGCCCGTCACTAATCCGGCAATGATACCGATAGCAACGACCAAAAACATGAAAAAGCCAAGAAAGATAATGTAATCAACAATAAAGTTAACCAATAGCTTTGCCAACGTAGTAGGACGAAGGGAATTACGATAGAGTTCATTTTCATCTAACAAAGGCAAATCCTCTTCCATTAGTTTGAAACGATTAGGTCAAAATGATAGGGCATCCTTTTTCAAAAAATCAATCAACAACTAATTCATTGGCAATTTTACGGTCATTGGCCAAACGGGGCACTTTGTTTTGCCCCCCTAATTTTCCCTGAGAGCGCATATAATCAATGAAAGCATTTTTTGGAAGCGATGTAATTCGTAAAGGGCGCAAAATACTGCCTGAAATTAAATCATCGTAATACACATTGAGTTCAGACAAACGCTTATCAACATCAAACGAAAACCGTGTCAGATCGTTAGGCGGTGTAGAAAACTCAACAAGCCACTCATGATAAGGAAGTCCTTCCGCTGGGGTAACCATGGGGGCTACGGTAAATTCTACGACCTCTGTTTCAGGATGATGATGCATAGCGTATTGAAGTGCTTTTTCTACTTCTTCGCCAATTACGTGCTCGCCAAAAGCCGAAATAAAGTGTTTTATTCGGCCCGTTACCAACAAACGATACGGGTCTTTAGAAACAAATTTGACTGTATCGCCAATCGAATACCCCCAAAGTCCCGCATTATTGTTGATGATAAGGGCGTAATTCTTTCCCACTTCTACCTGCTCTAAACTCAGACGCGTAGGGTTTTCATTGAAAAATTCTTCCGTAGGAATAAATTCAAAAAATATTCCCGTATCAGCTAAAAGCAATAACCCTTCTGCGTGTTGAGAATCCTGATAGGCAATAAAGCCTTCGGAAGCAGGATACATTTCGATAGAGTCAATTTTTTTACCAATCGACTCGTACAATTTAGCTCGGTACGGTTCAAAATTGACTCCGCCATATACAAACAACTGAAATTCTGGAAAAACATCTTTGACAGGCTTGCCCGTGCGAGCAATGATACGGTCAAAGTACATCTGAACCCAAGGCGGAATCCCCGAAATCAACGACATCGGTTGAGCAATGGTCTCGTCTATAATTCGTTCGAGTTTTTCTTCCCATTCTTCAATACAATTGGTTTCGTAGCTTGGAAGTTGATTGGTGCGCAGGTAAGCAGGAACGTGGTGATTGGAAATCCCCGACAGTCGCCCTGTAGGAACGCTGCCTTTGGTATCCAAAACCGGGCTTCCCGACAGGAAAATAAGTTTATTATCCAAAAATTCCGCTCGACCTGTCTCATTGATATAATTCAAGAGCGCGTCTCGGGCAGAATTGATATGATTTGAAATGGAATCTTTACTGATAGGAATGTATTTGACGCCCGAAGTGGTGCCCGAAGTTTTGGCAAAATAAAGAGGCTTTCCCGGCCAAAGGACGTCATCTTGACCATCAATGATTTGATGAATGTACCCTTTTAAATCTTCGTAATCCCGAACGGGAACGGCTTGTTTAAAATCTTCGTACATACGAATGTCTTTAAAAAAATGGTCTCGTCCGAAAGAAGTATTTTTAGCTTGATTTACCAGCTGTTGGCGCCATTGGTCTTGAGCGGCCGGTGCGTTGTACATCCAACTTTGTTGCTGACTGACTATGTATTGAGCCAGAGGTTTACTGAGCGAAGAGCGGAAGCCCATTGTAGAGTCGTTATTGGTTAGTGGTCAATCGTCAAAAAACGGACACAAGCACCAAAAATAGACGTTTTATGCTTTACGCTCAATAAAAAAGTAACCACATAGACACAGAGTCCACATAGCTTTACTGTTAATTATCTGATTTCCAAAACCTTAAATTCAGTTCTTCGATTACGTTGATACTCTCCTTCGGTGCAAATTACTCCATCTACACAGCCATTTACCAGCATACTTTCTCCCATGCCAGTTGCTTGCATACGAGTGCGGGCTATCCCTTTTGCCGCCATATAATCAACCACTGCCTGAGCCCGTTTTTGAGAAAGAGATTTATTATATCCCGCATCGCCACGGCTATCGGTATGAGATAAAATTTCGGCTTGCAGCGAAGGGTATCTTTTCATGGTAGCTACTAATTTATCCAACTCCCGGGCAGCATCCGGCCGAATTGCCTGTTTTCCCTGATCATGGTAGATGTTATCCAACTGAACAATATCTCCTTTTTTCAACAACCCTACGTCTTTGGACAGGACTTTCGGCTGTGCCTTTTTAGGTACTTTGCCAATTTTGAGGGTATTGGTTCCGTAGGTGTCTTTTGAATAAATTAAGGTATAATCACAGCCTTCGGCAATCTCAAAATCATATCGGCCATCAGGACCCGTAATCGCCTCATAAATCTTTTTATCACATTCATTCCGAAGTTTTACCAATACACCTTCAATCGGCTGACGGTCTGTTTCGGTGCGGACAATTCCGCGAACCCGAGAGTGCTTCAAATTTTGGGCAGCATCGGTTTGATTAGTCTTTTTTTTTTCCGGAATTAACGCTTTAGCAACCGTTTCAGTAACAATGGTAGGCTTGGACAAACTCACTTCCAGACGGGTAGGTTTATCATCCGTTAAATAACGAGTTGAAAAACCGATTGTATTCCCCATAAAACCATCCTTAGAAACGGTAAAAACAAAGTCATTGTCAGAAGCTAAGCACAAGTGTGCCCAACCGTTGGCATCCGTTTGGAGAATCTTATCAGTCCCTTCTCCTCCTATTTTTGAGCGAATGGTAATGGTAGCACTGTCTAAATGCTGCATGTTTTGAGTATCAAATACCCGCAACAACAACTCACGGCATTCGTAAAGTGAACTTTCACGAGTAAAGCGATAAATATCATCATCTCCTTCACGGCGGTTACTGCTGAAATACCCTGTTGTACGGGAAGCATCAGTAACGAGTCCAAAATCATCTGCTTTAGAGTTGATCGGAGCATCCAAATGAATTACTTCAATCACTTTTGTGCCGTCTTTGCTAAGAATTGCATAAAACAAATCCAGTCCACCCAATCCACCTTTTCGTCCCGAAGTAGAAAAATATAAATTACCGCGCTCATCTACCGTAGGAAAAACTTCGTCTTGGCGCGTGTTGAGTTCTTTTCCCAAATTAATGGGTTTAGACCACTGCCCGTTTTCAAAATGTGATACGTAAATATCCTTTCCTCCGATACCCTTGGGCATATCTGACACAAAATAAAGGAGCGTACCATCTTTACTCAAAGAGGGGTGAGCCGTAGAATATTCGTCGCTGTTGAAAGGCAATTCCTGCACATTTGCCCAATCTCCGTTGCCCCATTGTGCTGTATACAATTTGAGTTTGATGTTATTGTCATCACTTATCCCTTTTTGACCTTCATTGAAATTATTTCTTGTAAAAATAATTCGAGAGCCATCGGCGCTGAAAGTTGCGGGTCCTTCGTGAAAGCGAGTATTCAATTCTTTACTGAAAGGCGCGGGCTTTCCAGGTTTTGCCACTGCTCCGGTTGTATTATTCACTTGTTCGTTCAGGCCATAACTATTATAAACGCCAATGGTCCTTGAATCATTAGAAGTAATACGTGTATACGAATCGCTACCCAATTTTGTATTTTTAGGACGGTCTGCATGAGTAGTTTCTTTGGCTTCCGCTTCTGAACCATCGGCATTAAGTGACCCTAACGATTTTATTTCATCGGGTTTGGTTACATAAAACAAATCCAAGTAGCCTTTTTCGGGAGATTCAGAAGAAACGGCAGCGGGCGCTTTTCCCGAAACATAAACCAGTCCATCCCGAAAATACATAGGACTAAATTCTGCGTTAGGCGTGTTTATGGCCAAATAATCTATCCGATACGTAATTTTCTTTTTGGTAAAAGTTTCCGCATTCTGGGCCTGCCGACTCTCTGTCAATTTTGAACTTTGATACCGTTCAAAAAACCGCTGAGATTCCTGCATTTTTCCATTATTCGCCAACACTTTCGCATAATGCAAATAGTGATTTGCCAACGACCCGGAAAGCGGTTCTTCAGGAAGACCCTCCTGATAAAATTGCTCTGCTTTGACATTATCTCCCAACTTAAAATACGAATACGCCATGTTAAGTTGAGCCAGTTTACGCTGCTCAAGAGGCAACATGCCTTCGTCAAGTACTTCCTGATACAATGCAACCGCTTTGGCGTAAGATTGCGTATCAAACTGACGATTAGCTTGCTGTAACAACGTTTCTCGAATGGGTGTCTGTGCCATTGCAGCAACTGAAAAGAGTGTTGCCAAACAAAAATGCTTTAATTTAATCATGGGTAAGTGCATTTTTGCCCGAATTGGGCTATTATCATTTTTAACGAACCACTATTAATTAACGGCTTATGGTCATAAATCTCGAAAACTCCCGCCCGTCATTGAATTTAATCACATAAAAATTAGGTGCCAGCAGGAACATTGGTTTGGGCGATAACGCCACCATTCCAATCATTTTTATAATCCTCTGTTTTATAAACCAGTCCACCCCAACGATTATAAATTTCTAAAGCGGCTCGGAGGTTGACTGGCTTTTTTATGACAAAAAAGTCATTGATACCATCTGAATTGGGCGAAAACCCTTCAGGGATAAAAATGTCATTATCACTTCCTCTTAAGCTGCTAAGTACTAAAGGGGTTGCTTCTGTGTCATCCGTTGGATCCTCATTTTGATTAACATCGGGCCAATTTCCGTTGGCTGATTTGTCGGCACAAATATTTCCGTTAATGTCTAAGGCCGTTACCAAGGCTGTATTAAAATAGACACTATCCTGAGCATTGGTAAAATCAACTTTTGTTTTTACAATCACTGAGCGAGACTGCCCTGCCAACAATGAACTTTTTGCGGGTATTAATAACTCAGACAGCCCTCCTTTACCCGTATAGCTTGTGTCAATACCCCACACTACTTCAGTACCGGTACTCGGGTCAATTGCTTTTATATCAGGCTTGCCTACAATAACTGAGCCATTTTTAAATACTTTGTCCAAACTATCCACGATTCGTATTTCCACCAAATCATTTGTACCCATATTCACCACCTGAATCGCGTATTCTATTTCAAACAAGTTGGCATTAAGGCGTGTCCAGCCTTTCACCAATTTGTTGATCCCAATCATTTCTTTGGGTTTACCGGTATCCGAATTAATTTTCAGCTCAGTCAAATCAGACCCTGCTTTACAAGGGCCTTCCCCGTCAGGGTCATCATTAAGAAATCGAACAGTTACTTTTCCCGCCTGACGGTCTTCGGGAGAAGGTGTATAAATCACTGACAACCCATTCGTTGTATTAAAATAACCGGTTCCGTTCGTACTCCAGTGTCCTGTATTGGCTGCCCCACCCACTTTGCCTTCCAGATAATAATTCCCAGCAGTAGTCCGCTCTGTTTTAGTAATAAAAGCAGTTGCGGGGTTATTGGTACATACTAGTAACGGTTTATCACAAGAGGTAATAGTAACTGCTATTGCCGCAGGCGCACTATAACAACCATTCGCATTGCGGGCAAATACGTAATAGGTACGATTTTCAGAAACGGCTCCTACGTCCGTCACCGGAGAAGATTCAGGAGAAGTTCCCATTCTGGCCTCATAATACACACCCACCGTTTGTTTTTGATTTACTGCCGATGACAAATCTACCGTAACAAAAGGGCACACATTTTTTAGTTCTGCAACTACCTGCGGTAAAGCAGGAACTTCACTGTTGACTGAAACTGTAAGTGGAAGAGACGCGATGCTTTGACAATCCCCCCGCTGACAAATCGCAGTATATTGGGCAGTTTCTTTAGGCTCTATAGTTAAGGTTCGTCCCTGCATTGTATTGTTCCATTGCACAACACCTCCAGTACACCCCTCCGCCGTAATCGTTACTTTTTCGCCAAGACAAACCGTCGTTTTACTGACTTTAAGTACCGGCGGTAAAGGAGGTGTTACCTGTACGCTAAACAAACTTTTAATTGGCTCACAACCTTCCGTCTCGCACATGGCCCAGTATTCCGTTGTATTTTCAGGCTTAACCGTAATTGTTTTGCCTATCTCGTTGCTCGACCATTTTACCTGTCCTGCACAATTCACTTTCGCTTCCAGAATATTGGTTTCGCCTTTACAAATCACCGATTTTGAGGCGCTTATCAACAAAGGTTCGCCCCCCATGACCGCCACAATAACCTCATCTGCAAAACAACTGACACAACCTTCAGAGCGGCAGGTAGCCGTATATTTTGTAGTACCAGTTGGCTGAACGGTTATTTCCTTCCCCGTCATTCCATTGGACCAAATAATATCACCTGTGCATCCCGTGGCATTCAAAACAACGGATTCACCAAAACAGATTTTTGTTTTATTCGCCTTTACGAGCGGAGTGCTCGGTATATTGATTGTGATTGTAAGTGCATTGGACTCGGCGCTTTTACAATCTTCTTTTTTACAGTAGGCCTTATACGTAGTTGTCTTAGTAGGGTATACGGTAAGCGTACTACCCGTTTTTTTATTTGACCATATTACTGTTCCATCACAACCGCCCGATTTAAGAATAATAGGCTGACCAACACAACTTACCTGTTTTTCGCTGCTGATTACAGGAGCAGAGATACTATCACAATCAGCTGTTTTATTTGCCCACAAAAGATTAGGAAATTGGGTAAATGCCGAGAATAATACAGTTAGTAATATTGATTTCATAGTTTGCCTTTTGCTTACAGTGTAGTATTTTATCACAAATCGTGCCAAGCTCTATTTATGCTTTTGTTTAATCCCATTCACCCAAAATATACCATTAATTATGAGTCACTTTCAGGACAAAACCGTTTTCATTACCGGAGCAAGCAGGGGAATTGGATTGGCTATTGGTCTGCGATTAGCCCAGGAAGGGGCCAATATTGTCATTGCCGCCAAGACAGTGACGCCTCATCCCAAACTACCGGGCACCATCTATACCGCTGCTGCTGAAATTGAAGCGGCGGGAGGAAAAGCCCTTCCACTGGCGGTGGATGTGCGGGAAGAAGAACAAGTTTATGCTGCCGTTGAAGAAACCGTCCGAGTATTTGGCGGGATAGACATTCTGATTAACAATGCCAGTGCGATCAACCTTACTCCTACCCTTGCCACCGACATGAAGCGCTATGATTTGATGCATAGCATTAATACGAGAGGTACCTTTCTGACCAGTAAGGCGTGTTTGCCTTATCTGCTGAAAGCCAACAATCCTCATGTACTCAATCTATCACCGCCGCTAAACATGGAAGCCCGTTGGTTTGCCCCCCATGTAGCCTATACCATGGCAAAGTTTGGAATGAGTATGTGTGTATTGGGGATGTCAGCTGAATTTCGAAAACAAGGGGTAGCTTTTAATGCTTTATGGCCCAAAACGGCGATTGCTACAGCTGCTGTTAACAATTTGCTGGGAGGAGAAGAATCCATTAAAAGATGTCGCAAACCGGAAATTATGGCCGATGCAGCCTACATGATTTTCACCAAAAACAGCCGGGAATGTACAGGCAATTTTTTTGTGGATGAGGACATATTACGTGAGAATGGCATTACAGACTTCAACCAATACAAATACGCCAACGTAGAAGACAACGAATTGCTTCCCGATTTTTTTCTATGACAGGTATTTTATTTGAAATAATAGACATACATCCAATCAGTTATTTTTTTAACTGCTAAAGAACAAATAGAGTAAAATCCAATGGCTGCTTACTTTGGATTAAACCTCAATATTCTAAAATTATAACTTATTGCTAATACTTGTGATGAGGACTGTTGGGGGTTGATAATCGAGGAGTTAAACCTCGGCAATGCTTTGCCAAAGCAAATTTATGAGTCGGTATTTTAAAAAAAATGCGTTTTCAAATGACAGATTTCAAAAAAAATAAAAAAAAACTAATACCCAGCTTGAACGTTTTTTTTATGAAATCTTATAGCTTTGTACCACATTTTCTCTAACTATTTTAGAGAATAGCCAACAAAAATTTTCTTGGTGAAAGCATTAACCATTTAAAATTTTCGTTTTCTTTACAGCGCAAACACTTAAACTATTTTTTCAATTAAACCCTAAAAGTAAGTCTGATGGAAAAGAAGGCTACATCTCCCGCACCGGCCAAGGCGGCCGCTCCAAAAAAATCAGCTGGTGGTCTTAACCCCATTCTGGTAATTCCTGTTTTATTAGTAATCGGTCTTTTGGCGTACAATTTCATTTGCGGTGACGCCAGTCACTTCGTAGATGGAGATCATGAAAAAGGACCAAAGTCCGGTGATTATTTCGGTATCGTTTATGAAGGGGGACCTATCGTACCGTTGTTGTTTACCTGTTTTTTAACAGTATTAGTTTTCTCAATTGAGCGTTTTTTCATTCTTGGACGTGCAAATGGTTCGGGTTCGATTGATGAGTTTGTTCGTAAAATTAAAAGCCTTCTTGACAAAAACGACGTTGAAGCTGCTGTTAAAGAATGTGACAAACAAAAAGGTTCAGTAGGAAACGTTGTGAAAACAGCTCTCCACAAGTTCATCGAGCTTCGTAGTGAAACTGAATTAACAAAAGATCAAAAATTGGCAGCTCTTCAGAAAGAAGTAGAAGAAGCTACCAGCCTTGAGCTTCCCATGCTTGAGAAAAACTTAACCATCATCGCTACCTTGGCGTCAGTTTCTACATTGACTGCACTTTTAGGTACGGTATTGGGTATGATTCGTGCCTTTGCCGCTATGGGTAACACAGGTGCTCCTGATACAGGTGCTCTTGCAACGGGTATCTCAGAAGCCCTTGTAAACACAGCTCTCGGTATTGGTACTGCAGCTATCGCGACCATCATGTATAGCTATTTTACCAGCCGTATTGATACGTTAACTTACAAAATTGACGAAATCGGGTTGAGCATTCAGCAAAATTTCTCGGCTCATAACTAGTGAGCTAACAAAGTAAATATGATATATAAAAAAATTATATATAAATATTTGCTTTGTATTTGTTTGTGTTCTACATTTGTATAGTCAATTAAACCATAACGTATTATGCCTGCTATAAAACCCAAACGGAATTATCCGATGATGGACATGACGGCGATGTGCGACGTGGCTTTCCTGCTTCTGACCTTCTTTATCTTGACGGCTCAGTTCAAAGCACAGGATGCTGCAACCATCGAAACGCCTTCGTCTATCTCTGCGATTAAAGTTCCGGACAAGGATATTATGATTATCAGCATCGGTAAGGACGGCAAAGTTTATTTTGGGGTTGACAATCAGCAAACGCGCCTTGCGATGCTTGAGAACATCACCCAAACCGAAGGTGTTCAGTTTACTGATAAGCAGAAGAAAATGTTCTCTCTGCAAGCCAACTTTGGTGTTCCTATCCGTGGTTTGTCTCAATGGCTACAGGCAGGAATTGTCAATCCTGACAAAATGAAGGAAATAGTCCAACCTGGTATCCCAACCGATTCAACCGCGCAAAACGAGTTAGCCAAGTGGATTTATCAAGCCCGCCGCGCTAATAATTTGCTTCGTATCGCTATCAAAGGTGACAACGTAGCTAAGTTCCCGGTTTTCAAAGATGTAATGGCGTCTTTGCAAGCTCAGAACATCAATAAATTTAACTTGATTACCGGGACAGAGGCTCCGCCTGCGGGTTGGAGTTCTGATAAGTAGTCATCGTACATTGTTTCACTATTAACATTTTAAAGAAATGTCAGAAATAGCACAAGGCGGTGGTGGCGGACACGGTGATAAGAAAGTCCGCAGTAAGAAAGCCTCAACGCGTGTAGATATGACCCCGATGGTGGACTTGGGCTTCCTGCTCATTACGTTCTTCATCTTGGCCACAACGCTTAGCAAGCCCTCGTCCATGTCATTGGCCGTACCTGATAAGCAAACAGAAAAGCAAGAAACAGAGCCTTTAAAAGCATCCAAAGTACTGACTTTGTTTTTAGGTAAAGACAATACAGTATGGGCGCTTGACCGGCTCGCAGCAGATGACGACAAAGCTAAAACAGACCTAAAGAAAGTTGCTTACGGTCCTGATTTGCGCACTCTTATTTTTCAATCGCAGGCACAGGTCGATCGCGAACATGGAAAAGACGAGAAAGGTTTAAGTCAGTTTGTGTGCGTCATTAAACCTTTAAATACCAGTACCTACAAAAATGTTGTAGATGTACTTGATGAAATGACGGTAACCAAAAGTAAACGATACGCGCTGGTAGATGCGCTCACAACCAGCGAGAAAGAACTTTTAGGTGATAAAGCGAATTAACGTAATCAAATTAACCAAACGCAATGGCTGAAACTAAAGCATCCGCGATGACGCTCGATGACATAGTATTCGAGAATCGCAATAAAGCGTATGGTGCGTATGACCTGAGAAAATCCTATCGCCCAACGCTTACCAAATCCATGCTGATTGGTGGTGCGCTGTTTCTATTAGCGATGCTTTCTCCGGCCCTCATCAGTCTGATTCCTTCGCAAGAGCAGGAATTGAACATGTCCGAAGTGGACTTGATGAAACTACCGCCACCGCCGATTGACCCTAACGAACCACCGCCGCCGCCGCCACCACCAGTGGAGCTGCCTAAAGTGGCCACCATCAAATTCCTTCCTCCCGAAGTGAAGAAAGATGAAGAAGTACCTGAAGAAACTCCTCCACCGGTTGTGGAAGAATTGGAGAAAGCAGTTGTGGCTGACAAAACTCAGGAAGGTGATGAAAATGCTCAGGAAGCAATCATCGCTCCGGAAGAAACCGCTCCTGTAAAGGAAGAGGTGAAAGTTGTGGAAGCAGCCCCTGTGGAAGAACAAATTTTCCAAGTGGTGGAGCAAAACCCCGAATTCCCGGGTGGTTTAGGAGCATTAGGACAGTATTTAGGTAAAAATATCAAATACCCTGCTGCTGCTTCGCGTGCCAACGTATCTGGTAAAGTGTTCTTAACATTTGTTGTTAATACGGACGGAAGTATTCAAGACGTATCTGTGCTTAAAGGTCTTGGCTTTGGCTGTGACGAAGAAGCTCTCCGGGTTGTGAAAGGTATGCCAAAATGGAAGCCGGGTAAACAATCAGGACGTAACGTTCGTGTAAAATATAATTTACCAGTTAGCTTCGTGTTGGAGTAGTTAATGTATGAAGCGTAAACCACTTCACCAGCAAATATCGGCTACGCTTTCGATGGCCATTGGGCTGGCATATTTAGGAGGAGGCCTCTTTTTAGTGGCCTCCTCCGCTACTTTTGGGATGTTACCTTCCGGGTTAATCAGATACCTGTTTGGAGGGATGCTGATTGTATATGGCGGATATAGACTTTATCGTGGGTATAATCATTACAAAAGTGAAAATGAGTAAATCCATCTTTTTTTACTTACTTGTAATTGTTTTAGGCAGTTTATCCTCGTGCAAAAGACCTGAAGATTCAACGTCACATGGAAAGATAACCATTACGGCCGACGAATCACTGCAACCGATGGTGGAACAGTTATGCCAAGCCTATGAAGCTATCCACCCTGAAACAAGTTTCAAGGTACTTTACCGTCCCGAACAACAAGCTACCGCGGCTGTACTCAAAGACAGTTCGCGTTTGGCTTTTATTACCCGAGAACTCACCTCTGACGAACAGAGAATGCTTACTTCAAAAGGGATTAGATATAATCCGCAATACATTGCCACCGATGGAGTGGCATTGCTTACTAATCGGACCAATATAGATAGTCTAATAACATTAGAAGAATTGTCGAGCGTTTTTAAAGGGAAAACCAGAAACTGGAATCAATTAAAAAACGGGAATAAAAATAATGACATTGTATTAGTATTTGACAATGCGAACTCAAGTAATCTAAATTTTATAATGAAAAAATTTGGCCTGACTGACGTCAAAGGATTGAATATTTTTTCAGCAGGTTCAAACAAAAAAGTAATAGAGTATGTACGTGAGAATCCCAATGCCTTAGGGTTTATTGGGGTAAACTGGATTAGCGATGGAGACGTGCCACTTACTGCAGAATTATCAAAAGGTTTGCGTGTAATGGGGGTTTCTGAAAAAGCGAACCCGACTAAAGAAGATTATTATCAGCCCTTCCAGCGAGATTTAAAATATAAGACATATCCACTCCATCGCAAAGTTTATGTCATTAACCGAGAGATGCACGCAGGGTTGGGGAGTGGAATGGTCAATTATATCATGCGGGATGTGGGAAGTTTAATTATCGAAAAATGTGGTCTTTGGCCCACAAAACCATTTAATCGGGAAGTAATTATAAAGAAAGACATATAATTTTTTTCGGTTAAGAGACAATTTCATAGTTTTGTTTCCCGTTTTTGAGTCACTAAATTTTTTCTAATATCACCCCACATTTTCAACCTACTGAAAGATGAACATCAGATTCAAATCGTGGTTGGTAGCGTTTGCCGCAAGTGCGTTCGTTTACAGTCAGGCTTTTGCCCAGGACATTGCCACAGGTTTAAAACAACTGGAAGGTAACCAAGCATGTTTGGCTAAAGAAACCTTCGAAAAGTTAGCAACTGCCACACCCACTGCCGACAATCAATTTTATTTGGGCTATTTCTATCTTCGCACCAAGCAGGCAGATCTTGCCAAAGCTGCTTTTGAAAAAGGCTTTGCGGCCGACCCTAAAAACCCTCTCAGTAAAGTAGGGATGGGAGCAGTAGCTCTGGCGAAAGGTGATCGTACCGGCGCGCAAACTATTTTTGCCGAAGTTCTTAAATCCACTAAGAATAAGAATTTGGATGTATTACAACGTATCAGTGAAGCTTATACGGGTTACGTAGTAATAGATTCAATGAAACCCATTTATAAGACAACTGATCCTGCTCAGGCAATTGCGTTGGCTGATATAGCTATTGCACTTATGCTGAAAGGCGGTGCTAAAAATCAGGAAGTCTATATGTCCAAAGGGGATGCATTTTACATTAAAGGAGAAGCCGGTCCTGCGGTCTCTGCTTATGAGGATGCCATTAATGCCAATCCAAGTTTGGGTAAAGCTTTTGCGAAAATTGCAAAAATTTATTGGGGCGGTCGTAACTATGAATTGGCACAGACCAATTTTAAAAAAGCAATTGAAGTAGACCCAGAGTATAGTCCCGCTAATAAAGAATATGCTGAGCTATATTTTTACGTTCGTCAGTATAAGCAGGCTTCAAAATACATGGATGCTTACATAGAGAAAATTGGAGCGTGTGCATCAGATGACGAAGTGCTTCGAAGTGCTCAATTTAACTTCGTAGCTGAGGAGTTTGCAAAAGTAAACACCAAAATCGCGAAGGTAATGAGCAGTGGCCGTACAAGCGATGTATTGTTTCGGATGCAGGGATGGGCTGCTTACAAAGAAAATCAGTACCCAAAGGCAATTGAAAACTTGAAGAAGTTTTTACAGGCAGCTCCACAAAAGGCAATTGACAATGACTATCGTTATTTAGGAAACTCAATGTTGCGTATTTCTCCCGTTGATACTGCCTCTGCCATTGCTAATTTAGAAAAAGCTGCCGAAATTGATACAGTTGATAACGGTTATAAAGAAATTGCCGCATTCTATAATTCTGCTAAAGACTACGAAAAAGCAATCGTTTATTATGACAAAGTAATCAAACGGGAAAAAAATCCAACAATGCAGGATTACGTAAATCTTTCGTTGCCAATTTACAACGTGGCTAACCGGCTTTTTCCTTCTGGAGCAGATTCATTAGCTATGCGCCAGAAAAAGCGTGACTACTTCATGAGAACTGATGAGTTATACAAAAAGATGATTGAACGGAAAGCAGATTATCTCTATGCACACGGTCAAAGAGCCAAAGCAAACTATTATGCTTACACACGTGAAGAAGCTATGGCAAACGGAATAGCAATTCCTCTCATGGAAAATTATGTTAAAATGGCTGAAGCTGCTCCAATGGATGACGCTATAAAAGCAAACTTGAAGACCTTCTACCAAATCCTTGGTGCTTATAGCGTTATCACTTTGAAAGACGATACGAAAGCCAAAGAATGGTTTCAGAAATTATTAGGAATTGACCCGAGTAACAAAGTAGCGGATGATTTTTTGAACCCTAAACCAGAAGCTCCTGCGCCTGCTCAACCTGCGCCTAAAACACCGGCAAAGACTCCTGCAAAGCCCCCTGTGAAGAAAACAAGTTAGTGGTTGATAGTTGTTTGATAATAAAAAAGCCTCCCGTTTTCAATGACGGGAGGCTTTTTTGTGGCGTTTTAGAAACTAAAGAGCCAATTGCTGCCTACTGAAATACTGATGCAATACGAGGTGGTATTTGTCGCTGAATTGCTCATAACACCAAGCTTTAAGCTGTTTAACTTCTTCGGGCAACAACACCTTTAGCGCTTTGCGCAATTCTTTCTCAAACAGTTTTTTGTCAAAACTAACTTTCACAAGCACAGTCTTGAAAAATTCCAACATAGTTGCCATAATAATTACGGGATTTTAAAGAACGCGTAAGAGGATGGGGACTTTACAAAATTAACGTAATAGATTAAGGATTATATGCTAAGAGTCTGTTAATTTTGCATTAAATATAACGATGAAAAATCACAATAGATATATACTTTTTTTGATTTTTTTTTGCACTATAACTGCACTCAAAGCGCAAGTTGCTCAAAACCCTTTTTCTATTGAGTTCAGCGGCACACAAATCACCCTTCAAGAGCCATTTACAGTCTCGGTCAAAGTAACCGGACTTGAGCAGGTTCCACTCATTTTTTTTCCAGATAATATAAAAAACTTCCAAAAACGAGAAAGTTCACGTTCAAGCCTTACCAGTAAAGTAGGAGGAACAACCGTAGTAAGCTATACGATTTCACAGAATTACTATCCAACCAAAACAGGAACGTTTAATACCGGCCCACTTGAAATTCTTGTCAATAAACAGGTACTTCGTTCTGAAGGGACTTCTATAACGGTAGAAAAGGCAACAGAATTAGTTGAAGAATCCGAAACAGTTACAGAGTTAACTCCTGAATTGCAAAATGAGGCCAACGAAGGGGCATTTTTAGCTGTCAGTGTCAGTAAAAGGCGGGTGTACGTAGAGGAAGGATTTAATTTAAGGCTATCGTTGCTAGTATCGGAAAACAATGCCACAGAAATGGACTTTTATGAGGTAGAAAAACAATTGGAACAACTATTGAAAGTCCTTAAACCGGCCAATTGTTGGGAAGAAAGTTTCGGGATACAGGAAATCCCCGCTATCCCTATTACAATCGGAGGGAAAAGTTTTACCGAATACCGTATTTACCAAGCTTCCTTTTTCCCGCTGAATAACCAGTCAATTCAGATTCCTGCTGTGAAATTGACTATGAAAGTAATGCCAAAAATGGAACAAGAAACGGCAAGCGTAACACTGCAAACATTTATTTCCAAACCTTTAACTATTACCGTGGTTGACCTTCCCCCTCATCCGCTTCGCAACCAGGTACTGGTTGGAAATTTTCGATTGGAAGAAAAAATCAGCAACAATCAACTGGAGACAGGTAAAAGCTACCGTTATGACTTCAAGATTATAGGGGAAGGAAATATTCAATCCATTCGGGAACCGACATTTACAAATAATGCTTTATTTGATGTATATCCTCCTGATATTGAAAACAATGTATTGCGACAGAAAAGTCGAATAGGTGGTGACAAAACATTCAGATACCAAATTATCCCTAAACAAAATGGGAGTTTTGTGTTAGACAACATGATTTTCTGGGTGTATTTCAACCCTCAAAAGCAAATGTATGATACATTGCACTCAACGTTAAAACTTACTATAAAAGGCGAAAATATAAGGAGTACACAATTGGCTTTGTCGGAGTCAGAATCAGTCTATACGGGTATAGAACATTGGGATACCACTAAATTAGTTATTGATTATCAAACGATTATTCGCAACATTGCCAATGTTTTAGTCATCATCATGTTGGTCGGAATGATTTTTATTTTTAAGAAGTAATGAGCAGTACTTACGGAAAAATTTTCAAAATCGCTACTTTCGGCGAATCACACGGAGCTGCCATAGGGGTAGTGGTGGACGGCTGCCCTGCTGGGGTAGCTTTTGATTTAGATTTTATTCAACAGGAATTGGATCGTCGCAAACCCGGGCAGTCGCGCATCACGACCCAGCGCAAAGAAGCCGATAGCGTACAGGTATTATCGGGGGTTTTTGAAGATAAAACAACCGGAACTCCTATCGCTATGGTCATTTGGAACGAAGACCAACGAAGTAAAGATTATTCGCATATTGCCCAACAATATCGTCCCTCACACGCTGATTATACCTATCAAGTCAAATACGGCGTACGCGATTACCGAGGCGGTGGGCGCAGTTCTGCCCGCGAAACCGCGGCTCGTGTGGCGGCAGGAGCATTGGCAAAATTGGTACTGAAAGAGGTAGGGGTAACTATACAGGCGTATGTCTCGCAAGTCGGGAAGTTAAAATTGCAAAAAGAATACCAAGAACTTGACCTGTCACTGACAGATTCAAATGCCGTTCGTTGCCCTGACCCCGACATGGCCTCCGAGATGTTTGACTACATCGATGATATTCGTAAACAGGGCGACTCCATTGGCGGTGTTGTGAGTTGTGTCGTCACAGGCACGCCCGTAGGATGGGGAGAACCTGTTTTTGATAAACTCCATGCGGAGTTAGGCAAAGCCATGCTAAGTATTAATGCTGTTAAAGGTTTTGAATACGGAAGTGGATTTGCAGGCGTAGAACTTCAGGGCTCTGCACATAACGATGCTTTCTTTACTGATGAAACAGGTCATGTCAGAACACGTACCAATCATTCAGGTGGGATTCAGGGAGGTATTTCAAATGGAGAAGATATTTTCTTTCGCGTAGCCTTTAAGCCCGTTGCCACTATTATGCAAGGTCAGGAAAGCGTAAACCAAGAAGGAGAAACAATAACGGTACAGGGCAAAGGAAGACACGACCCATGTGTGTTGCCACGAGCTGTACCCATTGTGGAAGCAATGGCGGCATTGGTTTTAGTTGATTTCTATTTGCGTGATAGGACTATTCGGCAGGCGTAATTTGATTTTAGCCTTATTTTTTATTAAATTTGTTGTTTAATAAACATATTTTGCGCTATGAAATTTATTGTATCGTCGTCGGTTTTACTAAAGCAGCTTTCGGCTATAAACGGCGTCGTTTCTACCAACCCAATTGTACCTATCCTTGAGAATTTTCTGTTTCAATTAGATAGCAACCAGCTTACTGTTACGGCTTCTGATTTGCAAACAGTAATGATTACTGAGCTGCAAGTGGAGTCTGCTGATAAAGGAGCGATCGCGATTCCTGCTAAACTACTTTTAGATACGTTACGCGGTTTACCTGAGCAGCCCATTGCCCTCAAAGTGGATGGCGAAACTTTCGGAATAGAAATTGTGTCGGACAATGGCCGCTATAAACTTTCGGGAGAGAACCCTATTGACTTTCCAAAAATCCCGTCTGTCAATCGGGCCTTTTCGGTAGAGTTATCTTCTATTGCTTTATCACACGCAATTGCCAATACGATTTTTGCGACCAGCACCGACGAACTTCGTCCGGCTATGACGGGCGTGTTTCTACAATTAGGAGCAGACCACGCAACTTTTGTCGCGACAGATGGCCACCGATTGATTCGTTATCGCCGTTTTGACGTGAAGTCAGCTGTCGATACAACGATGATTATTCCTCGTAAAGCATTGAATTTGCTGAAAGCTTGTTTACCTTCTGAAAGCGTTCTGGTAAAAGCGGAATTCAGTCAGGCAAATGCGTTTTTTAGTTTTGCCAATATCAAAATGGTATGTCGGTTGATAGATGAGCGTTTTCCTGATTACGAAAATGCCATTCCAACCAACAATCCCAATGTTCTTACCATCAGTCGTGGTGAAATCTTAAATTCGCTTCGCCGAATTTCGATTTATTCTAACCGTACGACTCACCAAATCCGTCTTAAATTGACGCCTCCTAACGAATTGGTCATTTCGGCCGAGGATTTAGATTATTCTAATGAAGCCAATGAGCGTTTGCTTTGTGAATACAACGGCGATGAAATGGAGATTGGATTTAATGCGAAGTTTTTAATAGAAATGCTCAATAATGTAAATTCAAATACGCTTTCATTTGAGTTATCAGCTCCTAATCGTGCCGGATTGGTAGTGCCACTCGATAAGGAAAGCGACGAAGATATTTTGATGCTCGTCATGCCGGTAATGTTGAATACCTACGCTTAAATTTGGAGTGAGTTGTCAGAAGTGAGTAGTGATGAATATAGGTAGGATGAATAAGCAAAAAAGATTATTAATGCCGAGTCTCTCGGCATTTTTTTTGACCATACTCCCTTTTTTAACAAGCTCGGGCATTGGAGTATGGATGATTCAAAACGAGGTCCTGATAAAAGGTTTTGGAATTAAAGAATGGACAGTCGTGTGCTTAGTTTGCGCTGTGGCCTGTGCCTTGGCATTAATTCCTCCTACTTTACTTGCTTTTGGATTTGGTTATTTTTTGGGATGGCAAGCTGTTATTCCTTTGATTTTGCTCAACCTTACCGCCATTTCAATCGTTTATTTCATTGTAAATCAGCTGGATAAAGTCGGCCTGCTAAATTATTTATCCCAATTCCCACGAGTTGCTTCCTTCTTAAATCGCATCCATGCCGACGAAATCCGCTTTGTGTTCTTTACTAAATTATCGCCCGTTTTGCCTTTTGCCCTTACCAATTTAGTATTTTCCTTAATGGGGATACGTTTTAAAAACATTATTCTTGGAGGCTTTTTGGGAATGATACCGCGTACTGTTTTGGCCGTTTGGGTGGGAAAAGAAGCAGAGCAGATAAGTAAATTGGTTCAGAATCCTAACGAGAGCATTACGAGTAGAGTTGTGATTTTAGTTTTAGTGGTAGCATCGGGGATAGGGCTTGTGAAGTTATTGGCAAAGCCGAAGGATTAGGTCTTATTCTTACTCAAAAAACCCACCAATTGCGTTTGCATCTCCATGAGTATTTGCATCCATTTCTCATCGCGTTGGCGCAGTTGGCGGTTTTCTTCTTTCAAAAACTTTTTATCGGTTTTGAGTTCTTGCATAATTAGGAATTAAAGTTAAATAAGTTGAACGTTTACATTTTGTAACTTTGTACTATGAAAACGTTTTATAATTCTGAAACAGAGCAATTAATGCAATTGCATTTTAGTCGTTTATCCGAA
>NZ_JAIXST010000136.1 GCF_027484545.1 Runella sp.
CTAAATACAAAAAAATATCGCCTGCTATGAAACAAGGCTTGACAAAACGTATCTATTCGCTCGAAGAAGTGCTCATGATGAGACCTTTAATGATTGCCATAACTTAGTGTTCCAGTACCTGAAAGACCAAATCCCAAACAAATCCGCATCAACCCAGACCTGTACGAAAAGGCTTTAGTTGAGGCAAAAAAAGCGGGTCCCAAATTTTCAGATTCTGCCGCGTGGGCGGTGCCATCTAATCCCACTTGGGCTAATGCGCGCGCATTGGTAGTATGATTAAAATTAACCAAAGCTACTATGTCCTGGCACAAGTTTTAGTTCAACATGAAAAAATTCTTGATGACTATTTGCGTAAACAAGACATTTTGCTCAATATTGCATTCGCGACTTGGTTACCCTTTCAATGTTTCGCAACGTCGAGGTAGAACACAATTTAGTACCTATATATGTATAATCAATTAATATCGTAGCATATTAGTACCTATAATATGTATAATCAATTAATATCGTAGCATAACACTGTCAATTTTAACACATTTTTTGACCAATGATACCTTTTAGTAAAACTTTTTTAAAACGAGGTCTATTTTTAGGCTTCATCTGTACTATGATGCTCAGAACTGGTTTTGGGCAGGGCATTAACTTTTTGGAAGGAGGATTTAATTCTGTAGCTGACGCTGCCAAGAGAGCTAATAAAACATTATTTGTCGAAGTTTATTTGACAGGTTGCCCTCATTGCGCTGCTTTGGCTCCTATATTGGAAGACAAAAAAGTCGGCGATTATTTTAATACTCATTTTGTTAGCTATAAGGTTGAAGCCAATTCGGTTGATTCTAAATTGTTACAACAACAAAAAGGTATTACCTACGTGGAGTTTCCCCTCTTTTTCTTCTTCGACCCTAACTCCGGGCAACTAATTCATCAAGCGGCACCAAGTGAAAAACCCAATCGAGCTGAGGCTATTGAAGAAGTAATTAAGCACGGAAGGGATGCTGCCGACCCTAGCCAGCGTACAAGTGCCTATGCAGCTCGTTTTGCAAAGGGAGATAGAGATTTAGGTTTTTTGATTAACTATGGTAAATATGCAAAGGCTACAAAAGATAATGATAAACTATGGCTCATCAATCAGGAGATGGGTAAACTAATTGTTTTGCCGAGCGACTTACAAAGCCCAGTCTGTTTTTATATCATTCAACGCTTAATCAATGATTTTAGTAATCCGATAGCAGCGTATTTTTTTAATAATCTACCTAAATATCGTGCAAAGTTTCCTGCAAAAGATATCAAAGAAGCCGGAGAGAGTATATTGTATTATACAATGTACGGAAAAAGAGCCAACGAAATTACAGCGCCTGAAATAGTTGAAGTACGTAAGGCATTTATAAAATTGG
This sequence comes from Runella sp., assembly GCF_027484545.1. GTDB lineage: Bacteria > Bacteroidota > Bacteroidia > Cytophagales > Spirosomataceae > Runella. The sequence goes on from NZ_JAIXST010000136.1 coordinate 1,392, forward strand.
GCGTTACTCCTGAAATTGCCGGAAGCCGTACTATTTTAAAAGAATTAGAGGCCTATTTTAGAGCCAAAGCCACAGCGAAGGCAACAGCACGCTTGAATGAGTATCGTCGTAGTGCACCCATGGTTATCACAGATTATGCTTACTTAGTGAGATATTTTAATGAGAAGGCAACTGACAATTCATATATACCCTCACTACTGACCTGGGTGAATGATGGGCTCAAACTGGCAAAACCTACTGAGCGAAACTCGAAAGAAGTAGCCGAGCTATATGTGGAACAGTCTAAGGCTCTAATGAGGATAGGTAAAAAAGAGGAGGCTAAGAAAGCAGCACAGATAGCACTTACTACCGCAAAAGCTGCAAAAATAGAGGTAAAGCCGTATATAGATGAATTAGCACGCATCAACAAATAGGGCTTTCTGTATCATTAAAAAAAACTTAAAATAGATATTCGTTTTTTTTTGTTTTAGTAGAGACTTATCGTATTTTTGTGAGTCGTATTATTACGCAACTTCCCAAACCTCAATTTATGTTAAACAAACTAACTATTAGAAGCCTATAAATACAGGAAGTCTTTTATGACTCGGTAATGCTGAAACGAGCGGGAGTGCTCGATAAGCCAAGTTAAGAAACACATCCTCCCCGAAGGATGAATACAATTCACAAACAACGTCTTCTATTGGGGAAGAAGGCCGAAAACAAATTCAAATGAAACCAATAAAATTTTTACTTTCGCTTTTTGCGGCTGTATTGGTAACAGTAAGCGTTTGGGGACAGGGAGCCTTAAAACCCCCTGTCAATCCTAGCGGGGTACAGTGTGGAGGAGGCCGCGTAGCGGTCGGCACCATTACGCCTGATACTCTTACGGGCTTTGCCGCAGGCTGTGCCACAGTTGCTATTTTTGCGGATCTTGTTGACCTAAGCGGAAACGTTGTTAGTACAACTGACACTGCAGGTATAACAAGTGTAACGGCAGGTAGCTTGGGCGCTCCCGCTGCACCTACTGCGGCATTGTATTACCCAGCGAGCCCTGGTAGCAATCTGTTTATTCGCTATCGTTCAGCAGCGGCTTCGGGTGGTTGCTCTTACTCTATTTTAAGCGCAGGTCCTGGCTTCAGCGTAGGATCATCGGTTGCAGCTCCAAGTGGCCAGGTATTGTCTGCCACAAATGTATGTAATGGTACTCAAATCACAGCAGCAGCTTCAACCTGCCCAGCAGGAACTACATTGAAACTCTATTCTGCACTTACTGGTGGTTCAGCATTAGTTCTGCCGGCAACGACAACTACAGGTATAGTAACGGCATCTGTAGGTACATTTACCGTTTATGCTGCGTGTGCACAAAATGCACCAGGTATTTGTGAAACTCCAACACGTGTAAAATTAACTTACACAGTTGTAGCACCTCCTGCTACTCCAACAGCTTTTACTTTGAGTAAGACTAGATTGTGTGCTAGCGAGGTAGCATCAACGACGATTACTATTCTTGCGCACAACTGTGGAGTAGGTCAGCAACCATTTGTTTCAACAGATTCGACTGGTGCAACTGTTTTAGGTTTGGCGGGTGTTCCTTTTCCAGCAGCGACAAAAGATACTACTATATACTATAGTTTCTGTAAGAATACGGCAATAGAAAGTTGTATTTCAAGCAAAGCTGCAACAACAGTTAGTATAGTGGTTACTCCTAACCCGATTGCTCCTTTTTCGGTATCGTTGAGTAAAACCAGTGCATGTCTTTCGTCCGTAGGTACATTGAGTGTTATTGGTACCTGTTCAGGAATTGGCGAAACAATGGAAGTATATACATCCGCCACTGATACAACTAAAATTGCTTATGGTTTAGCAGCGGCGAGTGCTTCAACTTCACTGAATATTCCATCAGTGCCTAATACATCTGGAACTACTACTTATTATGTACAGTGTAGATCAGCATCGCCAGCAAATTGTTCAAGTGCCCGTGTATTGGCAGGTACGTTTACAGTATTACCTGATATTGCAGCACCAAGCGGGCCAATATTGTCTACCCAAGAAGCATGTTTACTTTCTACCATCACCGCAAATGCTTCAACCTGCCCAGCAGGAACTACATTGAAACTCTATTCTGCACCTACTGGTGGAGTTCAAGTTACTCTGCCGATAACGGTTATTGGTTCATCTGGAGATATAAATAACCTTTATGCTGTGTGTGTACAAACGGCAGCACCTGGTTGTGAAACCTCTACTCGTACAAAAGTAACTTATGTAGTTGTAAGCTATCCAGCTACTCCAGGAGCTTTTACTTTGAGTGCGACTAACGTGTGTTATGCTCAGGCACCATCAACGATGCTCAACATTACTGCGCATAGCTGTTTGGTAAGTGAGCAACCATTTGTTTCAACAGATTCGACTGGTGCAACTGAATTAGGTTTGGCGGGTACTTCTTTTGCCGCACCAACGACAATAGGTACTACTAATTATTTTTCTTTCTGTAAGAAGACTTCAGCAACAGGTTGTATCAGTTTACGTGGTGGTACAATCGCTGTAAATGTTAATCCTACTCCGATTGCTCCTTTTAGAGTATCATTGGATAGAAGTAGTGCACCGTGTCCTACAAACGTAGGTGCACCATTGAGTCTTACTGCTACCTGTTCAGGTGTAGGCGAAACAATGGAAGTATATGATGTCGCTACTGGTGGTACACCAATTGTCTATGCGGCAGCACCAGCGGGTGCTGCAACTACAGTGCCTGTAGGAGCGGCGCGTACTGCAACTACTACTTATTATGTACTGTGTTCATCTCCTACACCTGTTTGCGTAAGTAGCCGTGTACCGATTACGTTTACAGTAGGACCTGATGTTGCTGCACCAAGTGGATCGATATTGTCGGCCACAACGGTATGTCAAAATTCAGTTGTAACTGGGGTTTCTGCTGCTTGTCCAACAGGGACAACTTTGAGATTCTATGATGCAACTGGTGCACTTGCTAGCGTACCGACGACTACTCCAGGTATCGTTCGTCTGTCGTCGACGGCTACTCCAGGTGACTTTGTCATTTTTGCTGCGTGTGATAAAGGAGACGGTTGCGAAACCTCTATCTCTAATCGTACAAGAGTAAATTATACAGTTATAGCACGTCCAGCTACTCCAGCAGCTTTTACTTTGAGTGCGACTAACGTGTGTTTTGCTCAGGCACCATCAACGACGCTTACCATTACTTCGCACAACTGTGCAGTAAGTGAGGTGCCATTTGTTGCAGTAGATATTATTACTAAATCACCTGAATTAGGTTTGGCGGGTGCTCCTTTTGCTGCACCAACGGCAATAGGCGCTACTATTTATGTTGCTTTCTGTAAGAATACAATAACAGGTTGTATCAGTGCACCAGGTGGTCAAACCACTGTAACGGTTAATCCTACCCCGATTACTCCTTTTGGCGTGTCATTGAGTAAAAGCAGCGCACCATGTCCTTCAAACTTGGGTACATTGAGTGCTACTGCTACGTGTTCAGGTATAGGCGAAACAATGGAAATATACACAGTTGCCACTGGTGATTCACCAGTTAACATAGCTGCAGCATCGACAGCTGGTCCAACTACCGTGTCTATTACGCCAGTGCCTTCTGTAACTACTACTTATTATGTACAGTGTACATCTGCTTCACCTGTTTGTGCAAGTAGCCGTGTATTGGTAGGTACGTTTACAGTAGGACCTGATATTGCTGCACCAAGTGGATCGATATTGTCGGCCACAACGGTATGTCAAGGTCTGTCAATTACTCCGGTTTCGGCTGCTTGTACAGGGACAACTTTGAAACTCTATTCTGCACCTACAGGCACAGCTACAAGTGCTCTGCCGACAACTACTGTAGGTACAATTGACGTTTATGCTGTGTGTGTTGCAACAGGTGGTTGCGAAACCTCAACTCGTACAAAAGTAAGTTACACAGTTGGAGCACGTCCAGTAGCTCCAGCAGCTCATACTTTGAGTGCGACTGCCTTGTGTGCTGCTCAGACAGGAGCAACGACGCTTACCATTACTGCGCACAACTGTACGGTAAGTGAGCAACCGTTTGTTTCAACATCTGCGAGTGGTGTACCTGAATTAGGTTTGGCGGGTGCTTCTTTTGCCGCACCAACGGTTACTACTGAGTATTATTCTTTCTGTAAGAATATTGCATCAAGTTGTATCAACAGTTTAGGTACAACTGGAACTGTGGTAACGGTTAATCCTACCCCGATTGCTCCTTTTGGGGTGTCATTGAGCAAAAGCAGCGCACCATGTCCTTCAAACTTAGGTACATTGAGTGTTACTGCTACGTGTTCAGGTGTAGGCGAAACAATGGAAGTATACAAAGCCGCTACTGGTGGTACAGCAGTTAACATAGCTGCCGCAGCGACGGGTGGTCCAACTACCGTGTCTATTACATCAGTGCCTTCTGTAACTACTACTTATTATGTACAGTGTACATCTGCTGGGGCTGTTTGTCCAAGTAGCCGTGTATTGGTAGGTACGTTTACAGTAGGAGCTGATATTGCTGCACCAGGTGCACCGATCTTGTCTGCCACATCGGTATGTGAAGGTGCGTCAATATCTCCGGTTTCGGCTGCTTGTCCAGCAGGGACAACTTTGAAACTCTATTCTGCACCTACAGGCACAGCTACAAGTGCTCTGCCGACAAATACTGTAGGTACAATTGACGTTTATGCTGTGTGTGATGCAGGAAGCGGTTGCGAAACCTCTACTCGTACAAAAGTAAGTTACACAGTTGTAGCACGTCCAGTAGCTCCAAGTCCTTTTACTTTGAGTGCGACTAACGTGTGTGCTGCTCAGGTAGCCTCAACGGCGCTTACCATTACTGCCCATGCCTGTGCAGTAAGTGAGCAACCATTTGTTTCAACATCTGCGAGTGGTGTACCTGCATTAGGTTTGGCGGGTGCTTCTTTTGCCGCACCAACGGTTACTACTGAGTATTATTCTTTCTGTAAGAATACAGGAACAGGTTGTAATAGTGCAAACAGTGCTTCTGTAACTCTGTTAACGGTTAATCCTACTCCGATTGCTCCTTTTGGGGTGTCATTGAGTAAAAGCAGCGCACCATGTCCTACAAACTTAGGTACATTGAGTGTTACTGCTACTTGTTCAGGTATAGGCGAAACAATGGAAGTATACACAGTCGCTACTGGTGGTACAGCAGTTAACATAGCTGCCGCATCGGCGGGTGGTCCAACTGCCTTGTCTATTACATCAGTGCCTACTGTAACTACTCCTCTTTATGTACAGTGTACATCTGCTGGGGCTGTTTGTGCAAGTAGCCGTGTACCGGCAGGTACGTTTACAGTAGGAGCTGCTATTGCTGCACCAAGTGTATCGATATTGTCGGCCACAACGGTATGTGAAGGTGCGTCAATATCTCCGGTTTCGGCTCCTTGTGCAGCAGGGACAACTTTGAAACTCTATTCTGCACCTACAGGCACAGCTACAAGTGTTCTGCCGACAACTACTGTAGGTACAATTGACGTTTATGCTGTGTGTGATGCAGGAAGCGGTTGCGAAACCTCTACTCGTACAAAAGTAAGTTACACAGTTGTAGCACGTCCAAGTGCTCCAGCACCTTTTACTTTGAGTGCGACTAACGTGTGTTTTGCTCAGGCACCATCAACGACGCTTACCATTACTGCGCATAACTGTTTGGTAGGTGAGCAACCATTTGTTTCAACATCTGCGAGTGGTGTACCTGAATTAGGTTTGGCGGGTGCTCCTTTTGCCGCACCAACGGCAATAGGCACTACTACTTATCGTTCTTTCTGTAAGAATACAATAACAGGTTGTAACAGTGCAGGCACTTCTGGACCTACGGTAACGGTTAATCCTACCCCGATTGCTCCTTTTGGTCTGTCAATGAGTAAAAACAGTGCACCATGTCCTACAAACGTAGGTACATTGAGTATTACTGCTACTTGTTCAGGTATAGGCGAAACAATGGAAGTATACAAAGCCGCTACTGGTGGTACAGCAGTTAACATAGCTGCCGCAGCGACGGGTGGTCCAACTACCGTTTCTATTACATCAGTGCCTACATCTGGAACTACTACTTATTATGTACAGTGTACATCTGCTTCACCTGTTTGTGCAAGTGGCCGGGTAGTGGCAGGTACGTTTACAGTAGGAGCTGAAATTGCTGCACCAAGTGCACCGATATTGTCGGCCACAACGGTATGTCAAAATGCGTCAATTACTGCGGTTTCGACTGCTTGTCCAGCAGGGACAACTTTGAAACTCTATTCTGCACCTACAGGCACAGCTACAAGTGCTCTGCCGACAACTACTACAGGTACAATTGACGTTTATGCTGTGTGTGATGCAGCAGGTGGTTGCGAAACCACTACTCGTACAAAAGTAAGTTATACAGTTGGAGTACTTCCAACTACACCAGCAGCTCACACTTTGAGTAAGACTGCCGTGTGTGCTGCTCAGGTACCATCAACGACGCTTACCATTACTGCGCACAACTGTTCGGTAAGTGAGGTACCATTTGTTTCAACATCGGCGAGTGGTGTACCTGAATTAGGTTTGGCGGGTGCTTCTTTTGCCGCACCATCGGTTACTACTTCTTATTTTTCTTTCTGTAAGAATACTGTAGTAACAAGCTGTAACATCAGTTCAGGAGCTGCTGGAACTACGGTAACTGTTAATCCTACTCCGATTGATCCTTTTGGTCTGTCATTGAGCAAAAGCAGCGCACCATGTCCTTCAAACTTAGGTTCATTGAGTGTTACTGCTACGTGTTCAGGTGTAGGCGAAACAATGGAAGTATATAAAGTCGCCACTGGTGGTACAGCACTTAACATAGCTGCCGCATCGGCGGGTGGTCCAACTACCGTGTCTATTACATCAGTGCCTACTGTAACTACTCCTCTTTATGTACAGTGTACATCTGCTGGGGCTGTTTGTCCAAGTGGCCGGGTATTGGCAGGTACGTTTACAGTAGGAGCAGATGTTGCTGCAGGAACGGTTACTTTCACACAGTCAACAGTTTGTGTAGGTACTAGCGTCACTGTTGCATCTACAACATGTCCTGCTGGAACTACTGCTAAGTATTACACTTCAAGCACTGGAGCAGGTACAACATTAATGCCGACTTCTACTCCTAGTGCGGGTACATATGACCTATGGGTAGTTTGTGATCAAGGAAGCAGTTGCGAAAGTACAGTACGTACAAAGGTTACCTATAAAGTTGTTGCTGTTCCTAGCGCTCCAACTTTAGCTGTTGGTACCGCTGCTTTTTGTTTAGGTACAGTTGCTACTTTTACAGCTACGCATACATGTGCTGTTACGGATACATTAAAATTATATAATGGATCTACTTTAGTGTCTTCACAGATTGTCAAAACTTCTCCAATGAGCTTTGACTACACTCCAACTGGAGCAACTGCTGGATCAAACACAAACAGTTACACAGTAAAATGTTTTAACGGAATTTGTTTAGGAACGGCATCATCGGCAGTAGTATTGACTGTAACAGATGCACCTAAATCTCCAACCTTTACTGGTACTGAGCCATTTATCCCAAGTTCAATTTGCGCCTTGAGTCCCTCAATCGTGTTGAATAATAGCTTGAAATGTGCAGCAAGTGGAGAAGTGCTTGTATGGTATGATAAAGCAACAGCTGGAAACATAGTTAGTACACCTAACGTTACACCAATAAGTACAATTACTTATTATGTAGCATGTCGTAACCAAACAAGCGGTTGTGAGAGTCTTGTACGTACAGTTGCAACATTTACAGTTAATCCAGTTGGTGGGGCACCTACAAATGCTTCAATAACAGTTGATGGAGTAGTTGTAGCTGCAGGTGGAAGTGCTGCTCAAGTTTGTAACATTGCAGGTGATGCAATTACGTTCTCTTCTGCTTGTGCTGCTGGTGAAACACTGTTGATGTCGGTAGATGGTGGTAATTATACTACTTCTTCAATGACTCAAATTGTAGATGGTTCAAATCACACTTACCGTGTTCGTTGTCAGGCAGGTTCTGGTTCGACGGCATGTCTAAGTCCTGAATCAGGAGCAATGATTATTAAAATTAATCCAATCCCTGGTGTACCTGTAGCTTCATTGTTAGTTAATGGTCAATCTGCTAATACATTTTGTGGAGGTGGAGTACCTCAAGTGATTACAAGTAATGCAACTTGTGGTATCAACGGAACAGTATGGTTTAGTGCTAATAATCAGTTGGCATCACTCCCTACAATAACCTCAACAACTCCGGGTACTTACTCTTTCTATGCAAAATGTAAAGGCCAAGGAGATTGTTTAAGCGACGCAAGTAATACAGTATCTTATACTGTATTGCCAGTACTGGCTCAGCCAACGGTTACTAGTTCTGCTACCGCTACAGTATGTGCTGGTACGTCAGTAACGTTCTCACAAAACTGTCCAGTAGGTTCAACTCCATTGTGGAGCAATGGATCAAATGGTGCTACGCTTGTAGTAACACAATCAGGTGCTGGAACACAGTCGGTAACTGTAAAATGTACACAAGGTGCAAGTTGCGATAGCCCAGTTAGTACTTCGGTATCGGCTACTTGGAGCAATACATTTGATGTCACGATTATCAATATTGGTCAGCCACTTTCAGGTACCAGACCTGGTGCTACCAGTATATTGAATTGGTCGTCAAACTTTGTAACCCCTGATGCAGGATCAGCATTCCAAAATAGTACACAGTCTAATCCTTCAATTTACTTCACAGAGATGCCAAATAAAGGAGGTAACCGTTATTGGACAATTGCTGTTGAAGCTTGTGGATTGCCATTGAGTGGTTCTATTTCTTACGATATGTTGTGTATACCAGAAACGGGCGGTCAGTACTCATTCAATACTGTTGAGAACAATGCTCCTTATTTGATGTATGCCAACAGCAATGGATACGAAACCTTGTATTCACACAACCACGGATCTTTCGGATTTACCAGTGACCCTAAATACTTATCTGGTTTGCCAAAAGGTCTTTACAAGTTAAGTATTCGTTACTGGGATCAAAAAGGAACAGGTTTATTCCCTGCCGTTCGTACCACAAGTGGTAGTCAAAAGGCTTATGGTGAATACTGGTTCCGTATTCAATCACAGTCTGGTATCGGTATAGGTGCGGCTCGTGAAGGTATAAACGAAACTTCTGAAGTTGAGTTTGCAACCGTAGCTCCAAACCCTGTTACTCGTACTCTTACTGTATCAATCAGCGGTGCTAAAGGTCAGGAAGTGAAAATGAATTTAGTAGATGCGGCAGGCCGTGTCATCAAAACTTCAACGGTAACTCCTGAAACTAATACTCACCGTGAAGAAATCGACATGACAAGTCAGAACACTGGTATGTACTTCATGAACATCAGCACTTCTACAAAACGTGCTAACTTGAAAGTACTGAAAGTGTCGCAAGACTAATCGTTAAATCGATAGCTTTGAATAGAAAGCCCCGCCAATCGGCGGGGCTTTTTTTAGTCCCAATACCCCCAATCCCAATCCCTCCCCTGCAAGGGAGGGATTTTTTTGTTAGACACAGGGATTGGGGGTTATATTTTTTGGCTAATTGGCTGAAAATCCCGTATCTTTGTGGCTATTTTAGTAAATAGCAAGTATAATTTTAAAAAATTACCATGTATTTTAATAAGTATTGTTGCTCAATCATTTTGGTTTTTGGATTCCATTTTGCCTTTTCACAACTCCCCCCGGCCAATGAAGTGACTGACGCGCAACTGGAAGAATTTATAAAAGTGGCACAAAGTAAAGGGTTATCACAAGCAGACGTAGAGGCTGGTGCAGTGGCTAAGGGATATACTGAAGCCGATATTGCAAAGATAAGAGTGCGAATCAATACCCTTAAAACAAAAACGGACAAAGCCACTCCCATCAACTTGAGCAGTACAGTACGACAGCAACAGGGGCAGGTGTCCGAAAAAACGCCGACTCTGGTCAGTAATGAGCTGGAAGTAGGAAAAAAAAGAGACGTTTTCGGCAGTCAGCTTTTTTCAAGTAAAACACTTACGTTTGAGCCTAATCTACGATTACCTACTCCGAAAGATTATATCTTGGGCGTAGATGATGAACTCCGGATTGATATTACTGGCTATGCGTACCAGCACTATGATGCCCGGGTGTCACCAGAGGGAACCGTCAAAGTGGAGAGCTTGAGTCCTATTTATGTGAATGGATTGACTGTTGAGCAAGCCAAGTCAAAAATAGTGGAGCGGCTGAAAATGCTGTATGCTGGCCTTCGGACCGGCGGTCTGAGTGCTGATGTGACGTTAGGAAATGTACGGAGTATCCGAGTGACGATTATCGGTGAAGCGGCAAATCCGGGTACTTACACCATCTCTTCTTTAGCCACGGCCTTTCATGCGCTTTATATATGCGGAGGTCCCAATGGAAACGGGACGTTGCGAAATATTCAGGTACTGCGAAATAATAAACTGTTGCAACGCATCGACTTATATAATTTTATGCTCAACGGTACCATGACCGATGACGTTAGCTTGCGGGATAATGATGTTATTTTAATTCCGATTGCCCCTAAAAAAATTGAAATTGAAGGAGAGACAAAACGTAACGGTATTTTTGAAGTAGGGCCAGAGGAGACCTATCAGGATTTGTTGAGATATGCGGGCGGTTATACAGAACAGGCGTACCAGGCTACGGTAAATGTATATCGAAATACGGCGAAAGAGCGTCAATTGTTAACATTTGATCCTATTCAAGAGGCACGTTTTTCAATGCAAAATGGAGATCGCTATATTGTAGGTACCATTTTGAACCGGTTTGAAAATAAAGTAGAGGTCATCGGTGCTGTTTTTAGGCCGGGAGAATTTGCCTTGAGTCCTCAACTGCAAACCGTAAAGCAACTCATTCAGAAGGCAGATGGGCTACGAGAAGATGCTTTTCGTAACCGCGCTTTTCTGAAAAGAAAAAGGGAGAACTTAGATCCGGAATTGATTCCTGTTAATTTAGATCAATTGTTTAAAGGTACAGAGGATATTCCGCTCAAGCGCGAAGACGTATTGGTCATTAAATCCATTGCTGAAACGCGCCAATTACAAACGGTAGTTATTCAAGGGGCCGTCAATAACGGTGGTGTTTTTGATTATGCAGAAAGTATGACTTTGCAGGATCTTGTGTTGTTGGCAGGTGGGTTTACGGATGGGGCTACCAATAAAGGAATAGAATTGTCGCGCCGCCTATATAATGATGAAACTCAGGCGGAAACGGTTGAGGTAAAAAAATACGATATACAAAAAGATTTGAATGAAATTTCAAAAATTGTTCTTAGGCCATTTGATGAGATTATCGTTCGTAGTTTACCTAATTACCAAGCACAGCAATTGGTAAGTGTGAAAGGAGAGGTAAATTACCCAGGTTCTTACGTAATTTCTAATCGGAATGAGCGAATCAGCCAGCTGTTAGAACGTGCGGGTGGACTTCGCCCGGAGGCTTATGTGCCGGGAATTCAATTCATTAGAAATGGCAGGTTAGTAGCGATGGATTTAACTGAGATTCTTCAAAACCCGAATCATCCAAATAATCTTGTTTTATTGGCGGGAGATGAATTGATTGTTCCTAAAATTCAGGAGACGATTGTTGTGAGTGGACAGGTATTTAATCCGAACGTGATTGCTTTTAACCCACGATTTAGTTTTAAAGAGTATGTGAATCAAGCGGGGGGATTTACAGATAGTGCAGACGTGTCAAAAATTTACGCTGTTTATGTCAATGGTTTTACTGCACGAACAAAGAAAATTCTTGGAATGAAATTCTATCCGCCTATCCAACGAGGAATGCGATTGATAGTTCCAACCCGCCCTTTCCGCAATCGAATTACTTCGGCAGAGCGATTGTCTTTGTTTACAGGCTTAACTTCGGCTTCTGTTTTATTAATTACCCTGATTAGAACATTTCAGTAAATTTATTTAAAGGCAATGGAAGAAACATACGAAGAAGAGCCGCAAATTGAGTCAATAAATTTTGGTGCACTTAGTAGAATAATTTGGAAAGAAAAATGGATTATTATTCTTATTGCTTTTTTAACAATAGGGGGGGGGGGATTTTATGCTTTTACAGCTCAAGAAGAATTTGAGTCCCAAGGGAAAATTTTACCTGAAATTCAACCTACTGCCGGCGGTTCTTTTGGTAGCTTGGCAGGAGTACTGGGAATAAGCGGGATTGACTTGAAAAACAGCACCGAGGCAATTCGTCCAGACTTATACCCGGAAGTATTAAAAAGCACTCCCTACTTTTTAGCTTTAATGGAGCAACCCGTCAAGACAAGACTAAATCATTCATTAAAATTTGCGGATTTCTACCATCAAGTTGTTGAAGAAAATGAGGAGGTTGATACGATGCTTATCAAGAAATATAAAGTGGACGGAAAAGGGTTTTATGTACTTAATCGCCTCAACGAAAACCGTATTAAAGATCTTAAAACTCGGATATTCAGTACGTATGATCGTAAAGCGGGGGTAATTACGATTAGTGTAAAATTGCCCGATCCCGTAGTGGCAGCTACCATTGCGAAGTTTTCAATGGATTATTTGACGGAGTATGTGATTGAGTATCGTACCCAAAAAAATAAGCGTGAAGTAGATTTTTTAAAAGAACGGCTTGATTTGGCCCGGGGTAAATATTACTCCAACCAAACAAAAAAAGCACAGTATGACGATCAATTTCAGGCACCTACCATTCGGCTTCAATCAGCTGATATTCAGCGAGAACGAATCCAGGCCGAATACAGTACATCATCGACTTTTTACAATTCATTGCTCACTAAGTACGAAGAGGCTAAAATCAAATTACATCAAGAAACTCCGGTTATTAAAGTATTGGAGCCACCAACCGCCCCTACTCGGAAATCCGAGCCTAGAAGGAGTGTCATTGTAGCTTTATCGGGATTGATAGGAGGTTTTTTAGGCGTATTGATAGCTTTGATACGTAAAAAGCAGTATAAACTGGTTTTTACGAAATAAATTGGACTATTCTCCAAAATTAGACAATCTGAATAATGGACAAGAAGTAAAATTGGATTGGGTGGATATTTCGGGACGTGCCGTGTTGAGTAAGATTATAAAATGGGGGACCGTTAGGCATCAGAAGGAGATAGATATGACTCGTCAATTTAACGGGCTGTATTTATGAGTAAATACAGCTTCAAAATTAATGAAAGGTACTGAAAGCCTTGTAAGATTAAGACATGAAGGCTTTAGAACGCTAAGTTAGTCGTTTAGTGTTCTTAGTTTATAGTATTTGTTTAAACTTGCAAAAATATAGAAAGAGAAAAAATAGATCTTCTGGAAAAAATTCCAATGAAAACACTCTTTGTAAACTACTTTCCAATGGTATAACGCCACTTTCCACTTATTGCCCGAGCGATTGTTGGGATGGAGTCGATAGAAGGCCAAAGGAGCCGATATACCATAAAAAACGTAAGGTGAGTCGCGCAGGGTATTTGCCCACAATACATAATCTTCCTGGAAAATATAACCGGTAGGGAATTTTAACTTCCCGACTTTAGTTTGATCGTACATGACGGTCAAACATCCGATTGGATTAAAGAACTTAAGGTTTTTATAAGTTACTTTAGAAGAGGCTTGAATGATGTGTGGATGGATAAAGCCTTGATTGTCAATAGTCTGATAGGAGGTAAAGCTGAGTGCATAATCATTGTTCAACATAAAATTATATTGTACGCTCAGTTTTAAAGGTGACCAACAGTCGTCGGCATCCAAAAAGGTAATAAATCTCCCTTGGGCCAAATCCGTAGCTAAATTGCGCGCACCTGCCGAATATAATTTCTTTTCTGACTTAATTAACTGGATACGAGCGTCTTTTTGAGAATATACTTCAGCAATTTCAGCGGTTTTATCTGTGGAAATATCATCAACAATGATCATCTCCCAATCATCAAATGTCTGAGCTAATACCGATTCAATGGCTTGGCTGATGTATTTTTCACAGTTGTAGGCTGCTGTTATGATTGAAATCATTTGTTAAGCTAAGGTTGGGTTGTCGTTTTGTACCGTACTGGCATCGTAGATATAGGTAGTAATAACGAAGACCAGAATTACACTAAAGTTAAAGTAGCTGCACATATAAGTGCTGATAATAGAGAAGATAAAGCAAAGACATAAACCTCTGTATAGGGTATTTCCTGTTTTGAGTTGGATACTGTTTATTTTACGAAAAGTACTCACGATATACCATGCAAATAGTGAAAAACCCCAAAGACCAAACTCGGAAGCGATTTTTGCGGGCAAAAATTTCACGGTAAGGTGATCCCCCTTTACTAATCGAGCTGCTAAGATGTCATTGGCAAGCATTCCTGGAAAATAATTATCAATCAATTGAGGCATTACGTAGTAAAAGCTTTCTCCCCCCGCGCCTAAAAATAGTGAATCTTTCAACGATAAAAAACCTAAAACAGGAGTACCGAAGCGATCTAAAAATGAATAATCAGCCTGCAGCCAAAAGGTGACTGTTTCCATATTGATATTACTCAGGAGTTCAACGATGATATTAAGTCTATACAGGGTATAATCAATAATAAAAAATTCTTGTAAGGGATATATAATGCCCATTGCTAATGCAATGATCCAGAGATTGGAGAATATACGGCTGAAATTAGTTATATGGCAGGTGATCCAATAGACAATAACAGTAGTAACAAACGCAAAATAGGCCATGGCTGAACTTATGAATAAAAACATAAGAAAAAGAAAGGCTAAAAAATACCTTCTGAATCGCGCATTTTCGTGGTAAAAAGAATAGGTCCAAAAAAGAACAAATAAAATGTAGGTAGCGGCGTGGGCAGCCTCACTTGATACGAGTTGTGGCCTGTTGATTACGGGGCGATAACTGAAAAAATTGGTTGGAATATCGGAAACGATAGTCGGTATAAGTCCTTGTAAAGATAAAAATTGAAGTATACCGATAAAAAGCGGAATGATAGAAGACAGGATAAGGCTGTAAGAAATTATTTTGATGACCTCTTCAGATGAAAAACGCTCCAGAAGTCCTTTTATGAAATGCCGACAGGTAACTATGGTAATGACGGAGAGGGTACCTGTAATCATAAATTTTAAAAGCCCCCTGTAATCATGGTACTCAAAAGTAGATTTAATTAAAGTAAAGAAAATGAGTACTGTTAATCCTAGCCACATTCTTATTTCAAATAAAGGAACAGAACGAGATTTGACTTTTTGAATTGCCCAATAAATCATCAAAACAATGATGGAAATCGGGCGATTTTCATTGTTGAGAGGTAAGTAAGGAAATCCATCTATGGACACAACAATAATGGCCCAGACAAAGAGTTTTTCTAATTGGGTGAGTTGTGTTTTTAAATAATTTATCTGAAAGATGAGTTCTCTCATAATGAATATTACTTGCGCAAATAGGTTTTAGTAGTTCGATAAGTGATAGCTACAAGGGTTACCAGTCGGATATGGATGGATTCTGTCCATAAAAAGTGTCGATTGAGTACTTGCCAACGTTCTATAGTGCTTTGTCGTATTCTTGTTGTCGTGATTCCTTCGTACATAAAATGGGCAAGGTAGGCCGGGACCCGCAAAAAAGCAGAAGGCGATGTTTTCCAAACACGAATGTAAAAATCAAAGTCACTGACAAAGCGCAGTGAAGTGTCATAATTTCCAAAAGTGCGATAAATAGTACTTCCTATCAGTGATCCCTGATGGCAAATGCCGTTTCTTTTGTTAAAATCAAAAGTGGCTTGCCGGTAGATTTTTCGATTGGAACTGTTATAAAATACCACCCAATCACAGCAAATAAATTTATCTTTCACTTCATAATTGGCCTTTTCAACCATTTTTTGAATTGCATCAGGCTCTAGCCAATCCCCGGCATTGAGCATTAGAATTGATTCGCCGGAGGCCATCCCGATTCCTTTATTCATAGCATCATATATTCCATTGTCTTTTTCACTGACCCAGGTGGCAAGTTGGGTCCGGTACTTTTTAATGATGGAGTGCGTTCCGTCTTTCGAACCCCCATCAATAAGAATATATTCAATATGGGGATAGGTTTGGGAAAAAACACTTTGCATGGTAGCTTCCAAAAAGAGTTCAGCATTAAGACAGACCGTAATAATGCTAATCAAAGGAAGAGTACCGGCATCATTGTATTTAACTTTTACCATAACGCGTTGCCAAGAGAAATAACTAAGAGTATTTGTAACGATGCCAATAATTTTTGAGGCAAAGTACAAAAGTAAAACATATTTCCTGTCCAATCTAAGATTGGCTTAGGGTATTGTTTTGCTTAACTCATAAACAGAGAGGGTACTCATTTTGGGATATTTGTTAGGAGTGCGATAAATTTGTAAAGTAGCACGCTTGTTTTGGTAGATTAATTTCGAAATTATATAGTTCGAATGTTGTATTCTCAGTGGAGAGGGCAAAAAGTCTTTATCAAATTGCAACGTATAAATCGAACTGCAACGACAAATATCAAGGCTGTCTCTGAATATTCGACGGGGCGAATGTACCAAACTAATTCTGCTTTTGGTATATAGACAGGCGTCTTTAGGTAACAATTTGTCTAATGCCCAGTAATCTTCATAAAGAGGAATGTATTTCCTATAGTAAGCTTCACGGGTAGCAGCGTTGTAAGGGAAAGGCTGTAGATTGTATAAATAGAAATAGGATATTGCCAGGTAAGGTGTAATTGTAGCTATTGCAAATAGAGCCATTGAGACCTTATTATTGAGAAAAGCTCCAGTTTTTATAAGTGAAGGGGGGGGAGACAATAGGCTGAATAGGAAAAGACTCAATGGAATGTTTGCCCAGAAACGAGGATTGTATAATAAATGGAATTTATACAGAATAAAAAGATACAGAAGACAAATGCCATATATTTTGATTTTTGCTATAATTGGATGGTCACTGAAAAAAAATAAAGCGAATGAACCTAATACCATATAAGGAAAATGCAAAAGTGCGGCTTTTAGGTGTACCCAAAAAGGTGTTGCTGTTACAATCTCGGCTTGTAATGTAGATGCTAATAAATGACGGTCAATAATTTGAGTATCGAAGTATTGAGATAAAATCAGTCCAAAAGGAGAATGAGTTTGAGAATAAGTCCAAATAACGATGGGTAAATAGAAAATGAAAGTTGGAAGAAGAAGGAATACTAACGTTTTGAAATTTAATTCTTTTCGTTGATATAATTCGTAGAGCATAACTAAGCCTATTAACGCCGCGAACGGGGCTAACGATATCTTTGCCCCCAAAAGCGCAGGAAGCATGATACCCTGAACTGCTACGATGCTTTGAGCAGATTTGTCTTTTTTTAAGGATAAAACATGGAGTGTGCAATACATAGCTGTAAATGCTGTTAAATCTCCAAAATGATGACTGCCCGCAGTTGTAAACACAAGACGATACATCCCTAAGCAAGACAAGCAGAGGGCTATCGCAATCCATACAGCCGATACGTGTGCTTTCTTTAATAATACATAAACAGAGCCTAAAAACAAGGTATAAATACCTAAGCTTACTACGTTAGGCGCATCCGGAAATCCCAATGCCAACAAGGGGGCGTGAGTGAAATTGTAAATCAGATGCGGTGGGATAGCTGCTTCCCAAGGTTGGCGATAAAAAATCAACCCACCATCCATTACAATTCGTTGAGCTACCAATTGATGATAAAACAATTCATCTATTTTGGTAGAGGGTAAAATGGCGTATACAAGCAATGGGAAAAATGAAATACCAACGCCGACAACACTGATTTTATCTTCTTTCCACAGTTTTTTAATGGCTTCTGGTAGAGTAGGAGCAGGGAGCGACAGATAACGGTAAAGGTAGAATAGTAAGGAAAAAACTAACAGTATATTTATACCCAACAAGCTATACGTATTTATCCAAAATCCAAAGGATAGAAGCTGAATGATCAAACTCAGTAGCAAAAAACCCAGAATTGTTTTTGAGATTTGTCGAAGAGGAGAGAGAAGTTGGATACGTAAACTCCGAATAATTAAATCTCCGACGCTGAAAACCGCCATAAAGAAAAGCAAGCCAACTAAAAAATTGGTAAAAAATGAAAAATGGTCTAAGGCTTGAAAAGAAATCATATCTATGTAGTCTTTGCCGGCAATCTATTTTTGCCATTTGTACATAATTTTTTCACTTTACACGCTACACTTTCTCCTCTACACTTATTTTAAGGGTAATAAAGCTATACAATTTTCCTGGTAAATGTTCCTGCCGAAACATCAGTAATTGCCAGGCTAAATCTACCACCCAATGTTGATTGCCCAAGATAGAGCCGAATTTACGGGAAATAACCTGAGATAAACGTTCTTTAGTCCAAGGGTCATAATTTATAACGGAAGCCGAAGGGCTTAATTCAGAGACAATTTTTAGAGAAGCATTTTGAAAAGCCAACCGATATTCCGCTAATCGAAAAGCATTTTCTCCGCAATAGAATTTATGCAAGGAGTGTCTTTGCAAAAAAATCTGTTTATCGTTTTCATCCTTTATGACATGGTCTCGGGTGGTAAAAAGAATCCCTCCTTTTTTGAGAACTCTTGCCGCTTCCGCTACAAATTGGGGTAAGTTGTGGGCGTGATGCATCACTTGACGTCCGTAAACAATGTCAAAATGATTGGCCTCAAAAGGTAAATTCTCTCCAAAGGCCTCAATGATTTCAATGGAAGAAATGGTATAGGTTTTCATTAATTGACGAATAGCTCCGCTTCCCACCATGGGGCTGGGGTCGGGCTCCAATGAAACCACTCGAAACCCTTCCAATGCAAACGCAAGACTGGCAATTCCATTACCTGCCCCTATATCTAACAATAAAGGCTGTGGAGAAGGACAATAGAATTTTATTAGCCGTAACGTTTCCCGAAATTCAGCACTTTTTCGAAAACGCTCCACATTGGCCTGTAAATTGGGTAAAATGTAGGTATTTTCTACAATTTCAGCGAATGAAGGAGTACTTTGAATGTATTCGATGGTTTCGTGCCAAGTCATTTCGGAGATTTTTTTTACATAAACTTGATTTTATTGAGGGCAAAAAAGGTCATTTTCAATAGCAACCACCCATGTTTAAATCGGGAAATGTTGGTTTCTCCGTAGGTACGTGCCCGGTAACGAATTGGGACTTCGATAAATTTTAAATTAAGTTTTGCAGAGCCAAATATGAGGTCAAAATCGCCAAAGGGGTCAAAGTCTCCAAAATAACTGCGATTGGCAGCCAATTTCAGGTAATTTTCGCGAGTCATAACTTTGGTACCGCATAACGTATCTTTTAGACGTTGGCCCAACAACCAGGAAAAAACAACACTGAAGAATTTATTACCAAACAGATTAAGCGTACGCATCGCTTCTTTTTCCATGGGATAGACCAAACGCGTACCGTTTATATATTCCCCCTTTCCAGATGCAATGGCCTCAAAAAACTTAGGTAAATCTTGGGGGGAAACGGTCATATCCGCATCTAAAATCATTAAGATGTCGCCCGTAGCTATGCTATACCCTTTCCGTACGGCATCCCCTTTCCCTTTTCCTTCCTGTTGAATACACTTAATCGAGACTTGGTCTTTGTACAATTCATAAACCCGTTTTATTTCAAGCCACGTATCATCTACAGAGTTACCTTCCACAAAAATTATTTCCGTTTTCTTACCCATTTGCGGAGTCCGAAGCACCAACGACTCAATGTTTCCTTTTTCATTTCGTGCGGGAATCACCACACTCACCGTCATTTCTTCGGCGGGTTTGAGAGTTTGACGAGTACTTCTGGCAACCAAAAACGTCAGAAGTCCGAAATAATTAAAAATGGGGAGGTTGCCAACGTATTTATTTAAGAGCCAAGAAAGGACAGGGATGTATCGGGGTACTATTATTTTTTTAGCTTTCCGTACCACATCAAAATCCGCTAAGGTAAGCAGGTTAGCTATGTCACTGATGTCAAGCCAGTTTTGACGCTTTTGAGGCATTTTCAAGCCAATTTTTTCGGCAAGGTGAAGCAAAGGCAGCCACAAGAAATTAGTGTAACTGATGACAATTCTCGTTTGAGGAGAACATACTTTTTGAACCTCTAAAAATACCTTCTGTACGTCGTTAAAATAGCCAATGGTGTCGCTAATGATGACAAAATCGAAGGTTTCGGTTAATGAAATATGTTCAGCGTCCATCACAATGTAGTCAAACTGACCTCGGTACTGTCGTGCATAGTCAACTAAAGAAACAGAAGTGTCAATCCCTAAACCACGACTTGGCTTAAGCTGTTCCAGGAGAAAACCTGTACCGCAGCCTATTTCCAAGACAGAAGAACCTTGAGGGACAATGAACTTTAAATACTGAGTAAGGCACTTATAGTAGTAGCGATTTCGACGAATCCACTTTTCACGTTCTTCGCCACCTAATTGGAAACTTGATTGTACCATACAGAATCTGCTAAAATCAATAATTGAGAATTGGGGATGGTTTTATACCCACCTTTAGGGAAAATATAGTTCTTATTTGTTTTGATTAGTTTCTTGTCGTAAATGTACAGATGTGGCCTCATTAAGATGCGCAAATCATCGCTCCATTCATTGGTATATACATTTTGAAAGACGCTAACGTATTCGCTGGGGCAAACCACTTCGCTACCAGCGGGAAGACGTTGGGATAATTGGTATAAAGATTTTGATAGAGTATCAGAATAAGGTTTTATACCTAAATGGTTGTCGTGAATGAAGATAAAGTTTTTTTTGATATTAAACATCTGACCGTGTATAGAAGAAGCATTTGTGACGGCCATAGGGCTAATAAAAAACTGAAAGAGCCCACCCCAAAGCAACCACTCGCGTTGGTGGGGATGAGGTTTAAAATTAGCTTCTGAAAGCCGAATACTTAAAAAAATGTAGCAACTCATCATAAATGCCCATAGGCTGCCAACACGTGCAGGATATCGGATGCCCATATTGGGCTCAGGGAAGTAAAAAAGACCTTCGGTGTAAAAAACACAAAGTAACGTAACACAACCTCCCAAAAAAGCACTATAAATCACCCAAGGTCTAGGAATGGCTAATAGCCAAGGGGCAAGCAAGATAGATGCGGCAATGAGTGGAAAACTTGAGAAAAATAGAAAAAAAATAGTGTAATAAAAAAGCATAGCAATAGTGCCTTTTTTATGAAGGATTGATATAGCTTGGTCAAGTCTGCTGGGTTGAGAGCCGTTGAGGTGAGAAAGCCACCAAAGGCCGACGACAAAAATTAGGCAGGAGACAGCCACAATGCTAAAAGTGTTACGATTGAAATAATAACGTGTCCATTTTTCGTGAGGACTTTTTAATATTAATGAAACAATTGTAGTAAATAGTAGTGTCCCGCAAATTAGCACAATAGATGTTTCTTTCACGGATAGTGTAAGTAGACCCCAAAATACACTCCAAATCCACTGGCGTTTGGCCATACTCAAGGTAAATAAACCTAACAAGGGCATGAAATACTGTTCAGGATGCCAGCCATAAACATCCAAAAATATATGATATGCAATGGGACCAATAGTAAAGAAGATAATAATGTACCATTCATTAAGCCATCGGTTCTTTTGAAGTTTGCGCCACCAGCGTATCCATTGCCCTAAAAGCAAGCCTAATAAGCCTAAATAGACGATAAACAAGCCATATATACTCATGAATTTAGTAAAAAGGCCTGTAAGTAATATAAAGTAATAATTATGATGTAACCAATGATAACCATAATAGGTATCAAACAACAAAGGTCTACCTTCCAACCAGCCACGGCTGAGCTGCAAAGCAATGATGGCATCCACAAAGTTTTCGTTTAAATATTGAAACTGGAATACCTTTAAATAAAACCAAACAAGTAAAATAATAAACGGAAGCCCAATGAGAATCCAATAGAGAATCTTATTTTTCGTGAATTGAGGCATCTATTTTAAATTTTGTTTCCAAAAAATGATTAATTTGCTTTAAATAAAAGGTAACCAATAGAAGCAATGTTCTATTAATTTTATGATTTATAACAACCAAGGTGGATTCCGAGATGGCAGATGGTTACTTCTTACGCTACTCTTTATGTATTTTTCCGTTCTCGTTGTTGCCGAATTGTTTTTTGGCACCTATGATAAAATATGGAAATTGTTTGGAGTTAACTCTGTTCGGTCATTTATTGATCTCAAGGTTCTTTTGTGTGGTATTGAGGAATATTTAGATGGCCACAATCCATACATGTGGATTAAATGTACCTACAATTATCCTCTTCTTTGGTGTCTCTTTGCATATATACCTTATTTTAGTACTACCTATTTTATTCAAATTGGTATTTTTTTACTGATTCTTTTTTTTTCGAGTATCTTATTTTTTTTTGGAAAAATTACCTTTAGAGTTGCGTTAATATACGGTGGACTGCTGCTTTCTCCCTCAGTCATGTTGGCTGTGGAGAGAGGAAACTGTGATATAATTATCTTTTTATTTCTACTGATTAGCTTAGTTTTTTTGTCCAAAAACTTTCACAGAGCCTACTATCTTCTTCTTTTTTTTAGTTCCTTTTTGAAGTTATTTCCTATTTTTGGATTCATTTCTTTGTTGGAAGTGGTAAAGTCTAAGAAAAAACTATTTTGGATAATTTTCGTAACTGTAGTGATATTTATATGTTATCTGTTGCTAATTCAAAAACAACTAATCGCTATTTATGAAATTCATCCTAAAATGTATTTTTTGAGTTATGGTTTGTTTACACTTCCTATTTATATTTTTAAGACTACCTCTTTACTTGACCTAAAAACGCTGAAAGTAATAGCAAGTATTTTTTTAGTCATAGTTGTTAGTTTTTTGGTCTTATTTAGGAAAAAAACCAGTAAAAATAAAGAACTATATAAGGCTGAGGCATTTTTTTTTAACAGCTATCTTATGGGGAGTTTTATTTTTGTCGGAACGTTTATTCTTGGTAATAACTATGATTATCGACTTATTTTCTTAGTATTTACATTCCCACAATTAATACATTGGGTTCACATACCAGATTTGCGAAAATATTCGCTTTTTCACTTTTTTCTATTGCTTCTTGTATTGTGGAATCCCCTTATTACTGGTATTTTTACTCATGTTTTTCATACTAAATTTATAATTTATTTAGTAGAGGAGGTGGTATGTTGGCTATTATTTTATTTGTACCTAAAATTCCTTGTCCATTTTATATTACAAACTTTTAGGATTCAGCTACTATTGAATTTATATAAGTTCTAAACTTCTGTAGGAGTTAATCAAAAATCTTTACAAAGTTATGAGCAAATGTTGATATTCGTTGCTCTATATTGTCAAATGTAGGTTTAGGAGTAATGGTACAGTCTAAAAATTTACGCATAAACCCCGTTAACTCTTCCACATTATCGGGGGAGAAATAAAAACCTTTGTCTTCCATTTGTTCCTGATGAACAGGGATATTGGAGAGAATCAGTTGTGCCTGAAGACTTTTGGCATCTTCTACTACCGTACTCCAGCCTTCAAATTTACTCGGTTGAATGACCGCCAATGAGTGACTCATCAATAAGATTTGATGGTCGCGGGGAATTACTCCCAAAAAGCGAATGTAGTCAGACAAGTGATGTTCGCTTACAAAATCTTTAAGCCCTGCTACAAAATTGGTCACTTTGTAATCTTCTTCTTTTCCCGTAAAAACCACTAAAAAATCATCGCGTTCTTTTTTTAACTCTAAAATAGCTTTCAGAACAATCCAATGATTTTTATGAATGTAAAATTGGTTGGAAACAATAAAGTACGGCTTATCAACCTGATAGGTAGCAGCTATTGTGTCATAGTCAAGCTCCGCTGGTTTTTCGATTTGGGATACAAAACGTAAGATATGTACGGGAAGCGCTTTAGGTACTGAATAAAACCGCTGCAAATGGTCGTAGGCATTTTGGCTTGACAGCACTAAAGCGTGCGTGCGAGTAAGCATACGTCTTACCCGAAGTTCTCGGAAAAATATATTAAATTTAGAAAAGTATTCAGGATAAAACCGGTGCTGAAAATCAGGAAACCAAGATATAACTTTGCATTCAGGCGAGGGTTTCCCAAGTGGAAAATCCATCAAAGGATAAATGCCGTTCAGTTGATATTTTTCAATAATAGTGCCCAGAAAATGATTTTTACGTGTAAACCACGACCGCAGGTAATTGAGGTAATTATTGGTAGGGGTTTGGTGATGAACGTAAGTGGTATACGGGTAAGTGATGTGGTGAAGCAAATTTTCGGCCTTATGGTCGTAAAAGACAATGATGTTAGGTTGCTTTCCCTCGGGTAAGCTACTCAATGAATTGATGATGTTAATTAGATAATAATGACCTCCCAGCCAATCTGCGGCAAAGTAAGTAAATAAAATTCCTATGCATTTTCGGTTTGATGAATCCATTCTAAGGTTTTTCTATAGCCATACTTGGAAGTCATACATTTTATTCAGAATGTCTTTCAGCGCATCTTCTATCGTAAAGAAAATTTTGGTATCAAATTCAGTCAATGCCTTTTGATTATTTCCTTTCTGACTGATTCGGTCATACTTTCTTACTCTTTCAGGGTCAATCTCAATAGTGATCGGCTTTCTTAGTAAAACTGAAATTTTATGTACAATATCTTCTACACTGTATTCTGACGATGAACACACGTTATAAGTGTGTAGTCCTGTATTATTTTTGGAGGTTGCCATCAGCATTAGAAGATTGGCCGTGTCATCTACGTGGATATAATCTCTGCGACTGTGGATGTTCCCCAGTCTTATCGTAGAGGTTTCTTCTTCCGGGTCTATTTGGCGCAATATATCAGGAATTAAATGCCCGTTGGGGTCATTGGCTCCTATCGTATTGAAAAGGCGGGCAATGCATACATCCGCAGCAGTTCGTTGAGTAAAAAAACGAATTTGCTTTTCATTTGTAAATTTTGACAGAGAGTAGTTATCAAAGGGATCAACCGGAGTTTCATCCTCATTCAGGATAGGGTAATCAGGTGAATAAACGGCTCCGGTTGAAGCGAAAACGAGTTTTTTTACCTTATTTTTTTCCATTGATAAGAGAAGATTCTCCGTACCAATGATATTTACCTCAAGTGCATAGTTACGTTCAATTTCACAAGTAGGAACGTGGTGAATGGCTGCCAAATGTACAATACAGTAGGGTGTATATTCATTAATTATTTCATCTAAGGCCGCAAAATCTCTCACATCAACATTGCAGTTAATGACATTGGGTAGCTGTACGAAAGGCAAGTTACTAGTCAGGTTATCAATTACAATTACCTGATAATCATTATCAGACAATTTCTTCACTAACCGACTTCCTATAAATCCTGCCCCTCCAGTAACCAAAATAGTGTGCTTCATCAAAAGAAATTAAAAATTTAAATACGCTTTTTTACTTGGGCTCTACCTACTCATACCAATTTTTAGACCTGACTACTCATTAATCTCTCTAAATTTTGACGAATATCCTGAGTGTAGGTTAATTGATTTGCAAATTTAGTGGTTGAATTGGATAAAAGCTTGTCTTGTAAGGCTTCATTCTTCAAAACTTGCACACTATTATGAATAAACTCATTCCAATCTCTTGAATCAATAGACTTTAAGATGACCGAATTCACCATATCTTGCCCATAATTGCGTATTTCGCCTACCTTTCGCAAAAAACAAATCAGGCCGCTTTCCATTGCCTGAACAGTAGAAATAGACATACCTTCATAATCACTCATCATCACATAACAATCATATTGGTGTAAAACAGTCTCTATATCTTCAATGCTACAAATTCCTTTATAGGTTATGAGGGAGGACAACCCCAACTCAGACGCTTTGTTTTCAATACCTTTTAACGTATGGTCATCGGGACCGTATATGTCCATTATTAATGCAATCCCGTTTTGTTTAAGTTCGTAAACAAATTGAACAATCAAATCCAGTCGTTTGACTGGCGTTAATCTACCTAAAAAAATGAATTTGAATAATGCGGTTGAAGTTCGTTTAACCGCTTTTGGCTTAAAGTGCTGTAAAAGAAAATTGATTTTATAAGCTGGCAGATTAGATTTATTGTATGGCTGTATAAAATTAATTGAAGATTGCGAGTCTGCCCAAATCTCGTCGGCTATTTTAATACCTAATAGTATACCGTATTTGTCAATTAAATGGGCAAAACGGCTACTGTGTAAGAATAAGACTGAGGTTTTAATTTGACATATTATCTTGATAAAAAAGTGGAAAATATGAGATTTCCATAGAGAAGATATGATAATTTGATTGGGATACTTTCTTAAAAATTGAACTGTTTTTGCCAAATTTGGAAAACTGTTAACCTGCTTTATATTAGATACAATATGGGGTTTTAATGTTTCTAATAGCTTTTTATTGATTGATCCAATACAAATAAGAGTAAAATCAAAGTTATCGTTTAATTCATTAAGTGAAGACAGTACGGCGGTCTCTACGCCTCCTATTTCTAAATTATGTATTATATGGATAACTCGTTGCTTCATTAGGCTTTAACCGATAAAAATTGTGACAAAGTACTTATATGAGCAATAAATGCGCAGACAAACCAGTACCATGGATACCAATAATTGCTTATAAAAAAGTAATGAAGAATACCCATTATGAATGAAAAGAGCAAAAAGAAATTTAGAGGAAAAATAATCTTTTTAATCTGCAATAGTAAAAAGAATAGAAAGGCTATATAAATGAGCATACCAAATATGCCTGTTTCAAATAAGAATGTTTGATAAAGGACCAGAAAACTATCAGTGTCTGCTTCTAAGCCTGCCTTTAAATAACCTGAGGGACCGTAACCAATAAATTTATTTAGTATTGGGGCATTCTTAAAGTACGTTTGAAAAAGTTCAGCACGGGTTGTTCTGTCATCCATTGAACCGCTATTACTGGTTTTTTGATCAATATCTAAGGCTAATTGGGTAATGATAGGTACATACGTATCCAATACCAACGCAAATAGTATTAGTAAACTTGCTCCGATTAAAATTTTAACTAAGTGCTTAATTAAATACTTTCGAAAGAAAATAAATGATAAGAAAAGTGAAATTGGTAACAC
The DNA here is from genome assembly GCF_027484545.1 of Runella sp. GTDB lineage: Bacteria > Bacteroidota > Bacteroidia > Cytophagales > Spirosomataceae > Runella. The sequence continues at coordinate 28,467 of NZ_JAIXST010000136.1, forward strand.
AACGAAGGCTGCGGTACTGAAAGTTAAAATGAGAGCAATAATAAAAGTAGATACAATTGTTGTTTTAGCCCATTTGGGGAAACGACACAGCTCAGAGAAAAAAAGGTAGTAAATGGATAAGGGTAAAAATAAATTAATCATAAATGCAAAATGCCCGGGTTCTTCAGCAAGACCACGGGCCCGGATAGATCTAAAAATATCCCCTAACGCTAATGCATTCATTTTCTCTACTGCGGGGTGCGGCACAATTTGGTCAAAATCAATTGAAAATATATTTTTGGCAATAAATTCTATGATGGCAAAAACACAGGAGAAAAATAATACCAAAGTAATGATTTTGGTGATTTGATAAGGAGAGACTGCTTCACTGTTGAGATTGAAAAGTAAAAAAGTAGTCACATAGAAATTAATGAATGAAGCAAAATAAGCAAAAAGGTGATTAACAGTTTTTCCAAAAACGAGTGAATCAGGAGGGTTTAAAATATCATTTATGAAAAAACTTAAAACAATATTGAGTAAAAAAAGTATTATAAAATACAAAGACTTTATATTAGGACTATGAATCTTTTTGCCCGTTAATAAGTATAACAAAATAAAAGCAGTCGAAATACTTCCCCAGAGCAACGGCCATGAAAGACTGCTACTAATGCAAAAAGCACTTGTAAAAGGCATGGAAATGATATAGGCATATAGTAAATTTTTTTTCACCCTTCGTTGATTGACTAAGATTTTTTCATAAGTAGAGCATTCACTATTTTCCTTACCGGAAAGCGTTTGTTTATAAGTAAGTAATAGCTCCAGGAAAGATATTTGTAAAAAAACGAAAAATTAATCGGAGCTCTTTTTTTGTAAGCATCAATGATTCTGAGCCGTTCTTCATTCATTCTTTCTGCTAAACGATTCGTAATGGATTCATTATGATCTCTAAATACAGTAATGGGTTTAGGGATGTGTTTTACCTTATAGAGTTTGGTTACTCTCAAAAAATAATCATAATCTGATGCATATCGATAGCTTATATCAAAAAAACCAACTTTCGATATTACTTCTCTGGTAAGAAAAGTAGAGGGTTGCGGCATAAAACTACAATGTTCGGATGCTAATAATAATTTATAATTAACCGAGAAAAAGGAAATATTTCGGAAAGTTTCATCTTCTTTCTTTAAAATATTGCCAAAATAGGCTCCAAATCTATTTTTTCTATATTTTAGATAGGTAGTCGAAACTACCTTCATTACATCTTTATTAACAAAAAAATCGTCCGAATTTAAAGCTATCCATAAATCACCGTTTACTTTTTTTAGACCTTTATTGAGAGCGTCATACATATTTTTGTCTGGTTCGCTATGCCAGTAACTGATATGAGCTTCATATTTTTTTATAATATCACATGTCCCATCGGTACTCCCTCCGTCGATAATGATGTATTCTATGGAAGCATAGTTTTGAGAAATTACCGAACAAATGGTTTCTTCAATCGTCTTTGCACTATTATAACAGACCGTTATGACACTGATAAGAGGAGCTGATTTCATTGAATACAAAGGTGGGAAAATGAAATGTTGACCCTACAATTAAAATACAGGTAGAATTAACAGATTGAAGAACGATGTTAGTGTTCTGACAGTTTAGCAATGATTTTGTTGAATCTTGCAGCATCAGAAAGGTTATATCTTAAGAGTTGTCTCTTACAAAAAAACCTTCCATTTCATACATTTGTCCCGTTTTATAATTTCTAAACCCATTCATAATAGAGTATAACATAAAGCCGGAATTTCTCATAGTCGTAATAATCTCTTCAAGATAGGGGCTTTGCTCATAGGAGGGGATGACGGCTAGTTCAATCTGAACTACTCTAGCTTGTTTTAAAATTTTGGCGGCTCCTTGCAGCACTTCTCTTTCAAAACCTTGGACATCAACTTTAAGCCACAAGTCGTTTTGCCACGGATGCGCCTTCAGTAAATTATCAAGTGTATTGATGGAGACCATTTCAGTATTTACGATGGCTGTTCCGGCTTCGGCTTCAATTGTATGTGCGTTTACTTTGCGGAGAGAGCTACTCACCGAATTTTGTGAGATATTAATTGGAACTTGTCCTGTGCTATCACCAACGGCACTCTGAACCACTTCCCAATTATTAGATTGTTGACTGTTTTTTAATAACTGTTGAAATGAAGAGGAAACTGGCTCAAAAGAAATTATTTTGCCTTTGTATTGGTTTTTGTTCATCAATTTAAGAGCAAACTGTCCTTCATTAGCTCCTACATCCACAACGGTTTTAATGCTATATTTACTTAACAAGAAATCAATTAAAGCTATCTCAGAATTGGAAGGGTTAAAATAACTGATGTGCAGACCGAATAAACGAAAGAAAGTTTGAGCAGCATCTACTGCAATATTGCGGAAGCTATTATTCAAATGAGACATAGGGCTAAATCATGAAAAGCGTCAAAATTATTTAAAGAGAAAATTGGCAAAACGTAGCCTCATTTCCAAAAGAAGGGGGGTATTCTTAAAAATCCATACTAACCAACCGGCATATATGAGTGAATAACAAACAAATACCAAAACCCAGGTGGTGGAGCTTTCCGCCAAAAAATAATTTGAAAAACAGGCCGCAACAATTAAAATAAGTAATGAAATAAAAAAGTTACGATCGCCTTCAAATCGAAGAATGGATAGGCTGAGATGATTTTTCTGATGAAAAAGATAAATTAAGATTCCGGAACTGATAATAAGACTGAGTGACCAAGCGCTTACTACCCCATATCCCGCTAAAAAATAACCACCGATTACTCCAAATGCAAGGTTAAAGCTGGCAGTAGCTATATGTTGAATAATATTTTGTCTTAATTGTCCAATTCCCATATTACTGATGTATGCGGGTACGCTCAATGTATTAATATACCAACCTACAATCAATGTATAAATACTCAATACAAAGAATGGCTCAACTTTTCCAATCCAAACCAAAGAAATAAGGGGCGCAAAGAAGAAAAAGAAAAATAGCAAAGGCGTACTAATGATTGCCAGTATTTTAAACATCATGGCATAAAGGCGCTGGAAATGACTGGTAGCATTCAGGGAGGTCTCGACTATTTTAGGAACCATCACTTGATTGGCAGTTACAATGATGCTTCGTATTTGAGTAACCAACCGATTAGCCATTTCATAGAATCCTACCGCGTCTAAGGAACCATATTTGGCTAAGAAAAACTTAGTGATGGGGTCATACAGCAACGTAGTAATGGAGCCTACCTGCGATTTCAATGAATACTTGACAAAATCTGAAAATAGACGTTTGTCAGCCTGTAAATTTAAAATGAAGGGAGTTTTAAGGTAATAGATGAGAAGAGCGATGCTTCCCAGCAAAATATAGAGCGTATAAATAATATGCGCAATGGCAATACCCCATAGGCCTTTGTGTAGAAAAAGATAAGAGGAAATTAATAAAGTAAAGCTAGCAGTGATGTTTAAAATGGAGCGCAGGTAATTGGCTTGAAATCCATCCAAAGTAAACATAAACACGTTAGAAATATTCAGAAGCCAGAAGGCTGCCAATGCATAAGGGAAAATCTGCAAAGCAACTGCCGATTCTGAGGACGAAATCAAAAAATGAAAAATCCAGGAAGCATTAAAATAGAGAACAATACAAATAAGAAAGTTAAGCAGGGCCGTAATTCCAATAGACATGGTAATGATTGACCTTGCTTTCGCCATGTCTGCCTGTATGTGAGCTTCAGCAATAAATTTTACAATTCCTACTGGTACGCCGCTATTGGCCATAGCGGCAAAATAAGTGGTTGTCCAAACAATAGACCAAACTCCGAGTTGTTTGGCTCCCAGTTCACGTATCCAAATTCCATAGAGAAAGAAGTAAGTAAGTCCTGAAATGATAACCTGCCCGATTGTTGAAATAGCGTTAATAAAAAGCCGGTTCTGCATTTGTATTTTGGTTTACCCCCAAATCTTTAAAGCATTTTTTTTAAAAATGCTAATTGCTATACCTATAATTATACCAATCAATCCAAAACCAATGACAATGAGTGTACGTTTTGGTTCACTTCTTTTGAGGGGGATAATAGCAGGTTCAAGTGTCTTAAAAACAGGAGTTTCTTCTTCGACTCTTATTTTAGCCTGTTCATATTGCTGGGCTAAATTATTATACACATTTTGAGCTAAAATGTAATCGGCTTGTAGACGTTGTTCGTCTATTTTTGCAGTTTGAAGTGATAAAAAACGATTTTCATCCCGGTAACTTGCCAGCCTTGCTTCCGCTGATTGGTAACGCGATTTTGCATCTGACATCTGACCAAACAAAAACTTAACTTGGCTACGTGCTTTATCAGTGCGATAGGTAGTGACGTATTCTTTCAAATATTCAACGGCTTTTTGGGCGGTAGTAGCTGCTACTACGGGGTCGGGCATTTTGGTATTAATCGTAATTACTCCTGTTTTACGATCAAAAGTTGTTACAACCCGCTTTTGTATTTCATTTATTAAATCTTGCTGGGGTTTGGTGAGCTCATACGCATTACTTGATTTTTTAGGGTCGAGTAATGGAGTTTGTTCCTTTTTTTCATTATTTCCCAAGATTGACGAAAGCCATGAGTTATCTTTTTGTTTAAAGTACTCCTCTAAAGTCATTGTCTTTTTATACTCGGATACGTATACAGGTTGTTTGAGTAAAAAAAGAGAAAAAGGTAAACTTTGAACAATGTTTGGGTATAAGTCAGGACGTACTGCATCTGTTCCGCCCATTTGATTCAAATCAATACCTGCTAAGCCTGCCAATGCACTTAACCCACCCATTTTGCCTAAACTGCTGCTTGATTGCAGTTCCGGCATTAACTGAGTTTTTGATTCAAATTCTTTTTGAGCTGTAAAAGCAAATACAACTCCGATTATGCCTGAAAGTATCCCCCAAACTAAGATACTTTTTAGGTTAGTTTTAAGAAAGAGAAATATGTCTACGATACTTATTTCAATATCGCCGGATGATTTTGTGGAGGAAAGTTCGTTTTTGCTCATCTATTGTATTCAAAAAGGAGGTAATAGCCTGTCTGTTAATTTCGTAAAATAGTAGCAAGAGCAATAATCAACGTGCTGGTGAAAGACAAGATTACCGAACCTGTAATGTTTGACTTTTTATCATCAATTGGTTTAAAGGGCACGTAAATAGTTGAACCCGGTTCAACTCTAGGGTAAAATTTAAAAAATAAAAATCTCCGTGTTCGTTGGGTAAACCCGTTGGCGTACGTAATAAAAGCTCGCCCTTTTTGCGCCCGTTCGTTATATCCTCCGGCTTGTGAAAGATAAGCTTGGAAATTATAACCGTTTGTAAAATTGATAGAAGACGGATTGAGTACGGCACCATTAATACTTACAATTTCAGAACGCTTCGGGACTATTAAGGTATCCCCATCTTCTAAGGTGATATTTCCTTCTACTGAAGGATTGCTCATGATTTGAGCAATATCAATACCGATACGTTCCCCTTTGCGCTGAAATAAAGCGCCGGGTAAGTAGCCGGTTAATTTCGTTCCTCCTGTTCGTTCCAAAAGATCTGAAATGTGTTCCGAACTGTTTCTGATTGCGTAAGTGCCGGGATAATTTACTTCCCCTATTACATAAACATTGCGTTGTATTTCATAATTAGGAGCTTTTCTAATGTAGACGATGTCGAATGGCTGAAGTTTGAATTTGGAATCGGCAGGAGACAAATTAAGCTTAGGATCAATATCCAACTTAATAATTTCTACTTTATAATCTTTGTCAGCATTTAACTCCTTTACCCGACGCGCAATTTCAATTCTTGACCCAATGGCTCCTTCAGTAAATCCACCACCGATAAGAATTAGGTCGGACACAGTCATATTTTCGGCGTATGGCGCGTCACCTTCGCTGTTGACTTCTCCAATCAGGGTGACAAAAGCTTCTTCTCTTAGTTCTTTAATTGTTTTTACAACAATACTGTCCTGCCGTTGTAATTCAATATCGGCACTTTCTCCTTTTAGTATTTTATTTATATCAATGGAGACAATTTCAGGCTCACCGTTTTCTTTTTCCCGATAGATAATGCCTCGATTTCGGAAGGCATTTTCTTTCAAACCGTCGGCTTTTTTCAAGACCTGTAAAAATGTTCGGGTGTCGGCCGTCAAAGCATAATCTCCCGGACGGAAAACGGCTCCTTGGATTTGAACGCGATTGCTGTAACGGTCTAGTATTTTTCCCACTTCAAATCGGTCGCCATTTTGGGGTTTAAATATTTTAAGTTCCTCAAGTGGAATATTGAGAACCTGAATTTCACGGTCCGTGGCCCTCCGCCCTGTCAAGTAAGCTTTGTAAGCAGTACTTGCAAAACCGCCCGCAAATTGCATCAACTGTTCTAAAGTTTCGTTGTCTTTCAGTTCGTAAATAGCCCGTCTTTTGACTTCTCCGTCGAGTTCTATTCGATAGGAATAAAATGGAACCTGAATGATGTCTTGGTCTTGTAAAACAATATTGTCTGATTGTTCGCCGGTCAAAAGGAATTGGTATAGATCGATAGTCCGTACGAGTTTATTATTTCTTAAAATTCTGATATTTCGGTAAGTGCCATTGCTATCAGGGCCGCCACACAGGTAGAGGGCATTAAACGCAGTGGCTAATGAAGATACTGTGTAGGAACCAGGTATTTTCACTTCCCCAATAATGTTTACTTTGATACTTCTGATGTTTCCCAGATTCACGACTGCGTAAGTGCCTCCCCCGGAATTAAGACCGGCGTATGCCTGTCGAAGACGTGAAACAATCCTGTCCTTAGCTTCTTCGATGGTAAGCCCACTCACAAAAATGGGAGAAAGATTGAGAAGTTTTACCGTGCCTTCTGGGCTTACCTCAAGACGGTAACTATCAGATGCATTACCAAAAATATCAATCACCAGTTCATCATCGGGACCTAATTGGTAGTTTTTGGGGGTTGCAATGCGTAAATTAGGTTCAAAGGTAAGGTCATGATTCTGGAATAACTTGCTGCCATAAATTTCTAATTTCTTTACTTTTGTTTTTAGGCTATCCTCGACTTCTTTTCTCTTTTTTAGTAATTCCCGGTTAGAAAGTTCACCAATTTGTTTGCGACCGTTTGGGGTGGACAGTGTATCGGATTGATTATTCTTATCCGTTGAATTGGAGTTTTTCTTGTTCTGCACTTCAGAGATTCGCTGACGCATCCGGGCGATATCAGAAAGCGTATATCCTCGGGCCAAAGCGGCCTGTTCTATTTGCATCTCAGACATGCCGCTCGCTTGGGCCCGTTTGAAAAAATCCATTACCTGCTCATCAGATAACTGATTAACACTATTTGGGGTAGATTTTTGACTTTGGGCTTGAGCGTATAAACCGATAACAAGAAGAATAAAAGAGAATAAATAAAATCTCCCAACCACTTTCGATAGGTGCATGCTGCTACAATTTATATCATACTGATGAAGACCCATTTTGTTCTTCAAAGGCTCAAAATTAGGCAAGTATTGCTGTATTGCCAAAACATCGCTTAATTATTTCGGGTGTCTATTAATTGTCTTACTAACCAAATATGAGAGTAACCAATCCTTTTTTTTTACTGACTACACTATAACTAATTGCTTTTTCTTCTCAAAATAGATATATTCCTGTATTTTAAGCATCTTCAGTTTAACAAGTATTTCGCAAACAACCGGGGAAATATTAGGGCTTTTGTATCAAATTGTTTTTATTTGGCAAAATTAAGAACCAAAGCTTTATATGCTCTTTGACAGTTATTTTTCATAGCTGAAAAATCTGTTACAAAGCTCAAGATGTATGATGTATTGTACTCCATTAAGGCAATCATAAGAAATATTTCTCAAATGCTTTGGTTGGCAAAATTAAGATGAAAGTAATACAAGTTATCACATTAGGAAGCGAACTTTACGGGGCACAAAGACATGTTATTGACCTTTGCCTAAGTCTTCAATCAGAAGGTCATGAAGTGATTTTACTATTAGGTAATTCTGGAAAAATGCATGAATATGCTCGTACTTTGGGAATTGAAACACATGTACTGAAACACCTCAAGCGTTCCATTCATGCCTTTCATGATTTTGTTGGAGTAATCGAACTGGTTCAATTGCTTAAAAAATTAGAACCTGATATAGTAGCATCTCATTCTAGTAAGGCAGGTATTCTGGTAAGGGTAGCGGCGTGGTGGTTAAAAATACCTAATACTTTTACAGTACATGGTTGGTCATTTGCCGAAGGTGGGCCATTTTTTGCAAGAAAAGTGTACCAACTTATTGAAAAAGCAATTGGTTTGATTTCATGTAAGGTAATCCTCATTTCGGAAGCAGATAAAGAATATGCTTTACAATTAGGTGTTTTAGAAAAACAAAAGATGGAATTGATTCATCATGGAATTAAATCACCTCCTTATGTTATTAAACCATTTAACTATAAGTCCGATTTGCCTTTAACGATGGTAATGGCAGCGCGTTTTCAGGCACAAAAAGACCATGAAACATTGGTTAAAGCGTTAAGTCAATTAAAAAACCTGAATTGGCGTTTGTTTTTTTTAGGAGATGGGGAATTAGTTCCATTTATTAAAGAAAGAGTACAGAAGCTGGGTTTGTCTGATAAAATATTTTTTGAAGGAGCCGTAGATAACGTGCCGGAGTATCTTCAACAAGCCGATGTTTTTTTACTGATTTCCAACTGGGAGGGCTTACCTATTTCAATCTTGGAAGCCATGTCTTATGGCTTGCCTGTTATTGCATCGGACGTGGCGGGCGTAAAAGAAGAAGTTTTAGATGGAGTTAATGGGTTTGTCGTTCCCAGAAAAGATGCACAGAGCATAACTTCTGCTATTTCGGCTTTATATTATGATAGACAAATGGCTCTGGCAATGGGAGAACAATCGAGAGAGCGCTTTGAAAAGTATTTTACAATTGATTTAATGATAAAACGTACGATACAGTTGTATAAAGATTTAGCGGGCAAAAGTGACCGTTAGATAATTTTTCAATCATTCTATAGGCATCCTAAAAAAGAAATTCTAACTTTGACTACTTGTTGTTTCGTTAAAAATTAATATACTATGAAAAAGCTATTTATAATCTGCGCGGGCTGTTTTACGATTATTTCGGCGGAGGCTCAGTTGATTTCTTCTTCCGACCTTTTTATCAGTTCGGGGGTAACTGTGACTGTAAACGGAGAATTGTCAAATACGGGTAATTTTCAATCAATGGGTGACCTGCATCTTCGCAAAGGCCTTACAAATCAAGGTCAAATGTCATTAAATGGACAAGTGGTGATGGATGGAGAAGGAAGTCAAACCATACAAAGTCTCAATCTTCTTAAAACGGGAGTTTTTGTCATGTCTCAGATGGGGAAGGTAGTATTGCAAGCCCCTTTGTTAATTGAGCAACAACTTATTTTAGGTGACGGTATTTTAATGAACACGGAGCAAAATCCTCTTGAAATAGCCGACAATGCTACGGTAATGGGTGCTTCAAATAGTTCACATGTAAAAGGGTATGTACGTAAATTAGGTGATGATGCTTTTCAATTCCCGGTCGGAAGTGGTAGTGAATTGCAGGCTTTTCGTATCGCTAAACCAAATAGTTACGATGAAATTAAAGTAGGATATGTAAATCAAAACCCTATACGGTTATCTTCAAATCGCTCGTTAGAGGTTGCTGAACTTTCAACGGAAAGTTATTGGTCAATAAAAGGCAGTAACGAATCCAAATCTATACAAATATCAGTTCCTTCAGAAGATAACCGTCAGCAAATTCTTCAACTAAGAAATAATCAATGGGGAATAATGCCGAGTTCTACTGTAAATAATGCAATAGCATCAGAGGCAGTTTTAAGCGGGGTGACTTATTTTACGATTGGTACTCAAAAGAGCGAATTGTTGGAAAAGGCGGATGTAAGCATTTTTCCTAATCCAAGTAACGGTTCATTTGAAGTTCGTTTGAAAGGCTTTTTACCCGAAGAAAAGGTTGAATTTGACATTGTGGACTTGAATGGAAAATCCTTTACTAAGCAAAATGGCCAAGTTAAAGATTTGAAAACAAAATATGATTTAAATAAAGAAATGAACAGTGGGAGCTATATTTTACGGGTTATAAGAGCTGATAAGAATCAGATCTTTAACCAAAAAATATCAATTAACCCCTAAAATAGTACTCTGTAGATTTTAAAAAAGCGCTTTTCCAAGCGCTTTTTTTATGTGTGGTCTTAGGAATCTTCTCATAAGAATTTATGTGTTCTTATAACAATAGTCCGCTACGAATTTTAGTTTAAAACAATCGCTGCGGCGAACCGTCCGTCAATTCGCTGGAAACGCACTTTTGTATATATGGCTTATTTATCGCAGCGGCGAACCGTTTCAATGCCTGGGGATTTGCCCATACACGCATAAAAATAGCTCCTAAAATTTAAAAACCTCATTTCATGCAAATGGGCGGATTAAATGAATTTTAAAAATGTAGCGGAGTATTGTATAAAGAGCTAGCGTTTTTTTATATAAAGGAATTAATCTTTCTTGTTATTGGTCTGTAAATAAAGTTGTTAAGCAGGTTTGTTAAAGAATACGAAATATTGATCATTAATGCCATAATGCCAATTTCTTTAAAATTATTTCTGTTGATGTATGACATGATATCTTATTGAAAGGCTATATAAAATGCCCAAATCAAAGGAGTTTTTTCATGTTTGGTTTATTGTAAGTGTTTAAAAGCCAGTAAAATATATTAATGTGGATAGTTATATTAGAGATTTCGGTTTATAAATATAAAAATAGTATTTCTTGTATTTTTTGCAAAAAATAAGGAAGCCTCGCAGACTAAACCTGTGAGGCTTCCTTATAAATATAGATAACCTGAATTTAATACTTATTTACTTTACTTTTCAGGGTTTCATTTTCTGCTTTAAGTGCTTGTACCTGTTTATTTAAGTCAATCATGTATAAAGTTAATTCTTCAATTTTTTCCATCAATTTGGCCGATGTCTTAGTTACATCTATACCATTGGTAGCCATTTCATCAGCAGAAGGAACATTGGGCAAATGCTTATTTTCCTTTATAAATGTCTCAACTTCGGTTAGTGGTTTTAATTTATATTCCGGAGCGAATACATAGTCAGCCCAATCAGCTGAATTCCGAAGTGCAACTTTTAATTTCTCGGTCATAATACCATCCTGCACGTATAGGCGATAAGCGCCACCTGAAAATGAAGCAGGTAAACCTAAACCACCTGCACCTGCACCACCCGGTGCGGTATCAAAGTCGCCAATCGCTAAATAACCCGTTGTTGTAGGAGTAGGAGAACCGGGAGCTACCTTTACATTGAATTTTACCCAAGGAGCAGTGGCATGAAAATTACCCTTGATAAGAGGATTAACTGTTTCGTTATTAGCAATATAAAGCATATTACTGCCTGTTTCAGCCTCACCTGAACGGAAACCGATAAATACATTGCGGTTACCTGAAACATTACCTGCACCTGCACGTCCACCAATTGCAATATTCTCACTACCTCCTTGATTGCCTACTAATGCTTGGCTACCAAGAGCAACGTTTCTATGACCACCTATATTACCTTTTAGTGCTTCAAAGCCCAAAGCAGCGTTTGCGTCACCTACAGTATTACTTTTTAATGCAAACGTACCATAAGCCATATTGAAGCTGCCAATAGTATTACTGTACATAGATTCTTGTCCCATTGTTGTATTGGATCCACCGGTATCATTTGAATATAACGTAGAAGCACCGATAGCTGTATTCCCACCTCCTCTATTTGTAAATAAGGATGCGAAACCAATCGCAGTATTGTTTGAGCCACTTACATTAGTGTATAATGCTGCACCACCTACAGCAACGTTATAGGAGCCTGTTGTGGTTGCTTGCAAAGCTTGATTACCTTGTGCAAGATTGTTAACTCCATCGCCTCCGGAAGGAGTTAATGCTATCCCTGCTCTGTAACCAAAAAGAGTATTCCCAAAACCAAAATCAATTAAACCGGATCTTAAATTATTCACTTTAAAGACCAAAGAAGCTCCATTAGTACTCCCCAAAAAATCCGTTCCATCAATGGCATTCCCCTGTTTATCCCATGCACCCGCTACAAGCGCACTGCCGACTTTAGCGTTGCTTGGCTGCCAAGTTGTACCGTCGTAGGTATACGTACCAATGCCTTGGTCTGTTTGGTAAACGATTAGTCCTGCTACGGGATTTTTGATGGCATCGCGTTGAGCTTGGGTCATACGAGGTAACAAAAGTCCTTTCGTAGTTGAGCTCAGATCAAGAAGGGCAGAAGGATCTGGATTTTTGGTACCAATACCGACATTGCCGGTTTGCTGTGCCAATGCCGCCATAGAACTTAACGCCAAGGCAAGAGTAAGAAGTTTTTTCATATTTACTGAATTTTTTGGTGATATTGTACTTTTCGAGATTAAAGTTAGAACTTAAATAGACAAATAAAAAGGCGTTTGGAAGAAAATTATCTAACGGTCGTTTTTTGACAATATCTGCTCGATAAATGGATTACTTATGAGCCATCAAGAATAAATTTTTATATTTGCCTGTAAACCTAACCTTCTCGTTTTTTCATGTCTGAATCGAAATCCACCCAATTCAAACAATCTCTTGGTTTGCTTGATGCAACCATGTTGGTATCCGGTGCCATGATTGGCTCGGGTATTTTTATTGTCAGTGCCGATATGGCGCGTAATGTCGGCTCTCCGGGTTGGCTCTTACTTACTTGGCTCCTCACGGGCATTGTTACTATTGCCGCTGCATTGAGTTACGGTGAATTGGCAGGAATGATGCCCAAGGCAGGAGGGCAATACATTTATATTCAAAGAGCGTTTGGTCCTCTCACGAGTTTCGTATATGGCTGGACGGTTTTTATGGTCATCCAAACAGGGACGATTGCGGCAGTAGCGGTTGCCTTTACCAAGTATTCTGCGGTGTTTTTTCCCATTCTCAATCCTGAAAATGTTTTATTGGCTCTGGGAAGTGTAAAAATATCGGTGGGGTCTTTGTATGCAATTTCAAGTATTATTCTTCTTACCTATATTAATACGCTCGGTATCCAAAGCGGGAAAATAATTCAAAACGTTTTCACTATTGCCAAACTCATTGCTTTGTTTGGCCTGATTGCTATAGGAATCGGTTACGGTTTTAAAAGCGGAATGCTTTCTCACAATTTTGAAGATGCCTGGTCAGCTTCAAAAACAACCTCTCAAGGGGGCGTCTCCGCCCTTGGAGGCGTTGCATTGCTGATGGCTTTAGGGGTTTCGATGATTGGGTCCCTATTTTCATCGGATGCCTGGAACAATGTGACCTTCATTGCGGGAGAAATCAAGAATCCCAGAAAAAATATTCCACGAAGCCTTTTCTTTGGAACACTGATTGTAACCATTATTTACTTATTGGCTAACATCGCGTATTTAAGTATTTTACCATTAAAAGGCATACCTGACGGAGCTGATGTTCTTGCAAAGGGGATTCAATTTGCCGATTATGACCGAGTGGCAACGGCTGCTATGTCCGTGATTTTTAGTGACGCGGCGGCGGGGATTATGGCTGCTTTGATTATGGTTTCTACTTTCGGATGTAACAATGGTCTTATTTTGGCCGGGGCGCGTTTATACTACGCCATGGCGCAGGACGGATTGTTTTTGAAACAGGCTTCTACCCTTAATGCTAATGCCGTACCTGCCAAAGCATTATGGTTGCAGTGTTTATGGGCGAGTTTGCTGTGTTTATCAGGAACTTATGGAGAGTTACTCAATTACTGTACCTTCGGCTCGTTGATTTTTTATATGGTGACGATTGGCGGAATCTTTGTATTACGCAAAAAAGAACCCAATGCAGAGCGCCCTTATAAGGCATTTGGGTTTCCGGTTGTTCCTGCCTTATATATAGCAGTGACATTGAGCATCTGTCTAATTTTGCTGATTGACGAAAAAACTCGTTTTGATACAGGGATGGGATTGCTTATTGCCGCAGTGGGGATTCCGGTCTATTATTTTACAAAGAAACGGGCAGCCGTAAGTGAGTAGTCATTAAGTTAATCAAAGTACAAATCACAATTAGTACTGATTATGCAAAAGAACAAACCCTCTGTTTTGAACGCTTGGTGTATGTACGATTGGGCTAACTCGGTACATTCGCTTGTGATTGTTTCGGCCATTTTTCCAATCTATTTTAGTAATACGGCCGTTAATGCTCAAGCTGGGCCTGATGTAGAATTTTTGGGAATGACGGTCAACAACTCCGCTTTGTTTTCGTTTGCGGTATCGTTTGCCTTTTTATTCATCGCGATTGTAAATCCTATATTGGGGGCTATCGCCGATTTTAGCGGAAAGAAGAAGCGATTTATGCAGTTTTTTGTCTACTTGGGCGCTCTATCCTGTCTGTTGCTTTACTTTTTCAGTCGCGAAAATTTGACATTAGGTGTGTTGGCATTCACGGTTTCACTCATCGGATGGTCGGGAAGTATTGTGTTTTATAATGCTTATTTACCTGAAATCGCGACTGAAGATCGCTTTGATAAACTCTCAGCCCGAGGTTTTACAATGGGTTATTTGGGTAGTGTATTGTTGTTGATTTTTAATTTGACAATGCTTATCAAGCCTGAATGGTATGGGGGGATTGATTCAGGAACGGCCTGTCGAATCTCATTTGTGACGGTTGCTGTGTGGTGGGTTGCTTTTGCGCAAATACCGTTTTATTATCTGCCAAACGGAACTCCTTCTACCAAAACCCGTCAGGGAGGTTGGATTTGGAATGGTTTTCGAGAGTTGAAAAAAGTGCTAAGCGAACTCAATCATTTACCCCTAACAAAGCGCTTTTTGATTGCCTTCTTTTTTTACAACATGGGTGTACAAACGGTGATGTATATCGGGACTATTTTTGGAAGTAATGAGCTAAAACTGCCCGATAATGCCCTGATTGTAACCATATTACTTTTGCAATTGTTGGCCATTGTAGGTGCTTATTGCGCGGCGGTGCTATCGGGAAAATGGGGGAATACAAAAACTATTTCTGCCATTTTGTTTATCTGGATTGGCGTATGTGTGTCCGCTTATTTTGTGTATACCGAGGTTCAGTTTTACGGACTGGCGGCAGGGATCGGTTTTGTGATGGGAGGGGTACAGTCCCTTTCCCGCTCGACCTACGCTAAATTTTTACCCGAAAATACGCCAGATACGGCTTCTTATTTTAGCTTCTATGATGCTTGTGATAAGTTTTCTACGTTTTTGGGGACAATTATTTTTGGGGTGATTACTCAACTATCAGGTATGCGGAACAGCTTGTTATTTTTAGCACTGATTTTTGTGATTGGGCTGTTAATTTTACGTCGAATTCCCTCACAAAAAATTTATCGTACTCCTTTGAGTGCGTAGTAAAGTTAGTATATTTGCAACCCCAACAGGATCTTAGCTCAGTTGGTTCAGAGCGCTGCCTTGACAGGGCAGAGGTCATCGGTTCGAGCCCGTTAGGTCCTACAAAACCCCTCAAATTTCGCTGATTTGAGGGGTTTTTGCTTAAAAAGCATCCATAAGTTTAAAGTAAAAAGCATTATCCCCTTCTGAGGACCGAGCAAAATCAATGCGAGAATAGAGGTTTTTCTTTTTGTTGACCAAAATTCGCAAGCCTAACCCGTATGTATAGTGAATGTTTTTAGTGGAAAAGTCACGAACGTTTTTATTGACCATCCCGCTGCCCACAAACGCCGCTATTTTAATAAAACGATGGATTCCTTTGCGGTATTCAGCCTGAAAAGCCA
>NZ_JAIXST010000331.1 GCF_027484545.1 Runella sp.
CTACAAGACATATCTTGATGATGGCTTATTTATCGGTTCGGGAGCAATGGAGTCTGCCAACAAAGAGGTCGTTCAAAAAAGAATGAAACTATCTGGACAAAGGTGGACGCTAAAAGGTGCTCAACAAGTAGTCAATCTAAGAATTGCGTTAAAAAATGATGAGTGGGGCAAATTAGTCAGTCAAATAAAAATGGCAGCATGACAAACTTGCCCTACATTGAATAAGGTGATAGAAGAAAAGCCTTTGTTTTTGTTATATTTGTTAAAAAATCATTTTACGACTATGGAATCAACAGTTTTTGGCGAAATCGAAGAATTCCAAACCGAGGATATCATGTCTTATAACCATGCTAAAATCACATATCGACTTACCAAAATGTTGAGCCGATATGATGAACAATTCGATATTTTACCTGAATTAGAGTTTGAACTTTCGCATGGTCGAGCCAAACCGGATGTTGCTATTTGTAAAATTGGTAAAATAGATTGGCTGCGTGATATTATAAGACCTACTCATCCTCCATTGTTAGCCATCGAAATTCTGTCGCCCCGTCAAGCCCTTTCTGACTTGACAGATAAGGCGTTGGATGTTTATTTTCCTTCGGGTACCTCGGTGGTTTGGATAATTATTCCACATTTCAGGCAAGTAACGGTGATGATTCCCGATAATCAAAAAATTGTTATTTCAGGATTATTATCTGATGAAAATACCGGTATCGAATTATCTTTAGATCGTTTATTTGAATAACTCTACTCCGATTTCAGTGAATTGACCGGATTCATCAAAGCTGCTCGAATGGCTTGGGAACTAACGGTGAGCAAGGCAATACAGACGGCCAAAACGCCTGCTGTAAAAAACATCCACCACGAGATTTCGATACGGTACGCAAACTCGGTAAGCCATTGGCTCATGGCATAATACGCGATAGGAGAGGCGATTAGTACCGAAATAACTACCAGAACGAGAAATTCACTTGAAAGTAAACTCACGATATTGGGAACACTCGCTCCCAATACTTTACGAATACCGATTTCTTTGGTACGCTGCTCCGCCATGTAAGTCACTAAGCCAAAAAGTCCCAAACAGGCAATCAAAATGGTGAGAATGGCAAAGGTCAATGCCACTTTTCCGACGCGTTGCTCAGCGCGGTACATTTGGTCAAAGGATTGGTCTAAGAATTTATAACTGAAAGGCATTTCAGGAGCCATAGATTTCCATTTGGCTTCGATTTGATTGACCAATGCCGACACATCTTTTGTGTTAATTTTGAAGGCAGTAGCCCAGCTATTGTTACCCAAACGCATACACAAAGGCCCAACGGTTTGCCGCAGTGATTCATAGTGGAAATTTTTTACAACCCCCACAATTTCATAAACAATGTTTGGGTTTCCTGAACCCTGAGAAGCATAGACTTTTTTGCCAGTAGGGTCTTCATAACCCAAAACCTTGGCGGTGGTTTCATTGATAATTACCGCTGAAGAGTCAGAGCCGAATGATTTAGACAAATTTCGCCCTTTGATGATTTCCATGCCCAACGTCGGAATGTAGTCATAGTCAATGTTCCAAACCTGCATGTTAAAGCCATTTTTTAAGTCCATCACTGCCTCTTTTGAAAAGGTATTATCGTTGCGGGCAGAGCCTGCCACGGGCAAAAAGCCAGCGTAAGCTGCACTTTTAACTCCTACCATCCGGGCTATTTCGTTCTTAAATGCTTCTTTGTTAGTACCCAAAGCATCTGTTTCGTTGATGAGAAGCACTTGGTCTTTGTCAAAACCAAGCTTTTTGGTTTGGATATAATTAAGTTGTTGATACACAATGATAGTTCCGATAACCAACACCAAGGAGGTAACAAACTGAAAAGTAACAAGCAGGTTGCGCAGATTGCTACGCTTAAAACCCGCGTTGAATTTGCCTTTTAAGACTTCAATGGGTCGAAATGAGGAAAGGAAAAAAGCGGGATAATACCCGGCTAAAATCCCTACCGCAAAGGGCAAAATCAACAGAAAAGCCAAAAGTTGAGGTTGAAAGAGCGACGAAATGGAGAAGGTTTTCGCCGAAATATCATTAAAATAAGGTAGTAAAATAATGGTCAGCAGAAGGGCAAAGAAGAAAGCCAAGTAGCTCGTCAGGGTCGATTCGGCAATAAACTGAGCAATTAACGTTTGGCGCTCGGTACCCATGACCTTCCGAATTCCCACTTCTTTGGCGCGATTGGACGAACGAGCCGTACTCAAATTCATAAAATTGATGCAGGCAATCAATAATAAAAACAAAGCCACCGCCGAAAAGATGTAAACATATTGAATATTACCGTTGATACTTAGCTCAGGATAGCGGTCTGATTTCAGGTGAATATCAGTCAGCGGCATGAGCGTATATTCGATTTTATTGCCCGCTTTTTTAAAATCATCCATGGAGTTAATCTGAATGAATTGTTTGGCCTGCAGGAGAATATAACGGACAATATACTCTTCAAATTTCTTTTCAAATGCCTTGTAGTCAGCTCCTTCCCGAAGTAAAAGATACGTATAGAAATTATGACTGAGATAGCTCCCAAATGGGTATTTCACGTTATCCATCGAAAAAATGAAATCGAAGTGAAAGTGCGAATTAGCAGGAATATTTTTGATCACTGCAGTCACGTTATAAATAACTTTATTCCCTAATCCCACTTCCAGCGTTTTTCCAACGGCGTCGGTTGTGCCAAAATACTTACGGGCGGCGCTTTCACTAATAACCACCGTATTGGGATTGTCTAAAGCCGTCTTGGTATTTCCTGAAATGGCCGGCAACGTAAACACATCAAACAAGGTTGAATCGGCATATGCTACCCGCTCTTCTACAATGTATTCTTTGCCTTTCTTAATGTGTTTGGAGCCTTCAGATGCGTAAATACGAGCGTATTGCTCTACTTGAGGATAGTCTTTTTTGAGGGTCGCGCCTGCGGGATCGGCACTTGTGGCCATTTTTAAATCGGTACCGCCAAAGCGAATATCGGAATGAATGCGGTAAATACGGTCGGCTTTTTCGTTAAAACGGTCATAACTCAATTCATCGGTCACGTACAGGGCTATCATGATAAAACAGCATAGCCCAATGGCCAAACCTGCCACGTTAATGAAAGAGAAAATCTTGTTTTTCAATAGATTTCTCCAAGCGATTTTGAAGTAATTTGTGATCATGGTTCTTTGGATTTTTCTATAAGATGAACAAAGACTGCTCAAGGTTACGTGACTTGATTTTGAATGACTCAGCGTTTCAGTCATTTTTTAAATAAGTCGTCGGATTGGCGGTAGAAGCTTTGTATAAATGCCACAAAACACTGCCAATAGTCATAAGCAGAGGCACCTACTTTCTCCGTTCTCCCCTTCTTGCCTTTTTCAACCTTTTACTCCGACTTCAACGCCTTCACGGGATTCATCAAAGCGGCTTTTATGGTATGAAAACCTACGGTGAGCAACGTAATGAACAGCACAATGACTGCCGAAAATAAAAAGGTAAAGAGCTTAATATCAGTTCGGTAAGGAAAAGGTTCCAGCCATTGGTTCATAAAATACCAGGCAATCGGGAAGGCCAAAAGGCAAGAAACTCCGACTAAAATCACAAAGTTTTTGGCTACCAAAACAACGATATGCCCTGTTTCAGCGCCCATTACCTTGCGTACACTGATTTCTTTTTTGCGTTGTTCTGTGGTGAAAGCGACTAAACCCAACAATCCCAGACAGGCAATCAGTACGGTCAGGGAAGAAAAAGCGGTGAAAATTTGCCCCTGTTTTTGGTCAGCCTCAAACTGTGACTGAAAATCCTGGTCTAAGAAAGTATACTGAAACGAATGTTCAGGAAATATTCTTTTGTAGGCTTTTTCCAAATAGGCCAACGTGCCGGGAATATCATCCGGACTGATTTTAGCCTGCACGGAGCCGTTGTTTTCACGGTACATCAAAATCAACGGTTCAATCGGATTGTAGAGCGATTTTTGGTGGAAATCTTTGAATACGCCGACCACTTCCGCTAAGTTGATCGTATCTCCTGCAAAACGAATTTTCTTACCCAACGCATCACCCCAACCCATTTTCTTGACAAGAGCTTCGTTGACAATCATTCTGCGCAACGAGTCGGCGCGGTCGAGTTCGGTAAAATTGCGGCCTTTTATCATTTGGATACCCAACGTTTGGCAGTAGTTTTGGTCAACTCCATAAAATTCAACTCCTAAATTGACGAATCCCGTTTTCCCTTCAATTGCCATTAAACTGACATTCTGATTACTGCTGCCGGGCGTATACCACGATGAACTTGCCGAAAGCACCTTCGGATTTTTCAGAAACTCGGACTTCATTAATTTGATCTCGTTGCGTCCGTCGCGTTCGATAGGCGGCATGTTTATCACCAAAACCTGGTCCTTGCTGTAGCCCAAGTCTTTGTTTTTCATGAAGTCGAGCTGGTCGTATACTACCCACGTACTGATGAGCATCACCATGGAAATAGTAAACTGCAACACGACCAAGGTTTGACGTAAAGGCGCATTGCTCGACGCTTTGGCCAAATTGCCTTTCAATACCACCAAAGGATTGAATTTGGCCAAATAGAAAGCGGGATAACTACCGCCTAACAAGCCCACCACAACCACAATCGCCAAGATAGTGACGAGCGTAATGGGTTGAAAAGCAGTGCCGAACGTAAAGCTTTTGCCCGAAAGATTATTGAAAACGGGAAGTAGGAGCGCAATAAGCAGAAAACTTAAAAAGAGCGACGCAAGCGTAATAACAGTAGATTCGGTCAGGAACTGGGCAATCAAATGCCGTTGCAACGAACCCGATACTTTCCGAATGCCAATCTCCTTGGCACGCCGCGCCGAACGTGCGGTGGTGAGATTCATGTAGTTGATACAAGCAATCAAAATCATGAACAGTGCCACCGCCGAAAACGTGTAGATGTACGACATGTTGCCCAATTCTTCGGGCTCATTGTTAAGCTCAGAGCGCAGGTGAATGTCTGCAATGGGCTGAACGAGGTAATTTATTTTTACATTAAAAGGGGAGAAAATAGACGCCATGTATTTTTCGTACATCGGCACCAGTTTCTTTTCAAATGTTTTAGGAGTTGTATTTTTATTTAACAGAACATAGGTGTAAAAACCAAAGTTACCCCAGTTGTTTCCAAAATCTTTGCCAAGGCTCGTTGCCGAAATCAGCAAATTAAACCGCAGATGCGAATTTTGCGGTACATCTTCAATAATGGCTGTAATGTTGTAAGTATCTTTTTTTCCCTGCAATGATTTTCCCACGACGTTATCCGTTGTCTGAAAATATTTTTCAGCAACCGAGCGGGTCAAAACGAGTGAATTAGGGGCGATTAAGGCTCTTTTGGCATTCCCTGCAATGAATTTGTAGGTAAAAATATCAAACACATTGCTATCTGCGTAAAATACCTTCTCTTCAAAAAATTGCTCATCGCCTTTTTTGAAGAGTGTTTTATTGCCATTTCTCACAAAATGAACGGACTGCTCTACTTCGGGGAACTCCTTTTTGAGCGTGGGCGCGAGCGGGAATTGGGTAACCGCTACCTTATCAGCGCGTTCAGGCTCTTTGATAGCCGCTCCGATGCGATAAATACGGTCAACTTTTTCGTGGTAGCGGTCGTAGCTGAGCTCGTCGTTGATGTAAAAGAGTAAGAAAAAGCTGAAGGTAAGACCGATTGTTAAACCTAAGATATTGAGTACACTGTACCCTTTATCTTTCAAAAGGCTTCGGACAGCAATTTTGAAATAATTTGTAAGCATGGCTGTTGGCTGTATGGGTTCTGTTCAATAATGTCCCAAATGCCATACCAAGGAATTAAATCGTTGATTATTAGGGAATAATAAAATTCATTTTCAAAAAAAATGTCCATAAACGGACATTTTCAGTTCGTTTATGGACATTTTTTTGGTTTGAAAAGAAGACGCAAAGCAAACCGTGAAAGTTGGAATGATTTAAATGTATGTTGGGGATGTACGGAAATCAACTTTTAAGTCTTTAACGATTTGGAAGATTCTGTATCAGGGAATTAATTTAATCTCTGAAATCTCTATTTCATCCATTTCGCTCGTTTTTCCCCAGCCGCATTGAACGCTTTTTTTGTTTCCAGTGAGGTGATACGTTATGTCAACGTCAACGGAATAGACGCCATATTTGGGAGTAGCCGCCTGAATAATGGCATTGACCTTTTCTTTGGAAGATTCGCTTGCTGCATATTCCGCCGTTATATTATTTGAAGTCACCGTAAAATGCCAGTCGCAGCCATCGACCGGCAGCATATTGACCAATTTAGCTACGCTTTTGGTATCGGTTGCCGGATTGATTTTTGAGGAACAGGCAAGTGACCCCAAAACCAGTAAAATATTGAAAATGACAGTCGGTTTCATGTCTGAGGTGTTTGTTTTCTATAAGACGTAATTAGCAACAAAAAAGTTGTAATTCTACTGATGACAATTCCTATTAATACCATCTCAATCCACAGTTATGATTTAATTGACAAAAAACTGCCCGAAAATATACGTTTTTGTATATTTTCAGGCAGTTAAAACTATAGCCTAAAAATCTTAATTCTGTTTGGATGCCTTTAATGTTGCACGAACAAATTTGGACGAAACTTCTAAGGTTTCAGCAATATCTTCAATTGACATGCCACGCATAAATAGTTTTGGAATGGCAATTTTAGCTTTTTTTAGCTCGCCTTCCTCCATTCCTTTTTGCATTCCTCTTTCCAGACCAATTTCTTCAGCTTTTTGCTTGATATAGACCTCTACTGCTTCTACGATTCCCATATTTGACTGTGGTTGATTAGTTTCTGTTCTAATTTCTTCTTCAAATTTAGCAAATAGTTCCTGATTGCCAAATGACACATAAAATTTGATAAAATTGAAAAGTTTGACAAAATCTTGAAACGTATAGCCTCTGTTTAAAACCCTACGACAAAGATCAAATTTGAGCTTGTAAAGTTTCGTGTCATCCAAACTCTTTTTCTGTAAGCCATGCCAAGCGACTTCTAAAGCAATGGCAAATAGATTATTATTGGGTTGAAAATCAATGGGTTTATAGTCAGTTAGTTTTAAGAAATGGTAAGAATAAATTACTTCTGTTTCAAAAAATTTATAACGATATTCTTTGGGTCGATAACGCTTATTAGCATCGGTCAGGATAGCAAATGCCATAACGGATTGACTGTAGCGATCTCTAATGCGATAGAAGTACTGAAACATTCTTTCAGGAAATGTCTCGTCTTCATAGCCTTGAACTTCAACATGCACTAAAATCCACTGCTCTATCCCATTTTTGAGATATACTTTAGCCAATTTATCAGCCCTGTGATTGGAGGTGTTGCCTTCCGGGAAAAGTTGCTCCAATTCTTTATCGAGAAATGATACACCCAATGAAAAATCAAAAATATCATCTGCTTGAGAAATGAAATACTTCAAAAACTCTGGGAAAATATCTTCCAATAAGCTTTTCCAGAGGATATCCTTTGGGATTTCTATACGGCCTGAATCCATAAAATAGTTTTATGACGTAAAGAAACAGAAAGCGGCTGTTTTTAAAACTATTTTATGAACTATTTCACTCCGACCTAAGCGATTTTGTAGGATTGGTCAGCGCTGCGCGAATAGCCTGAAAACTTACCGTCAAGAACGCAATGGCCACGGATAACAGGGCGGTGGCGATAAAAATCCACCATTGAATTTCGGTGCGATAGGCAAAATCAGCCAGCCATTGGTCCATGAGCCACCACGCTACCGGGGAAGCAATGATAATAGCGACACCCACCATTTTCAAGAAATCAACCGATAGCAAAGTAGTGATACTTACAACGGATGCACCCAATACCTTACGAACGCCGATTTCTTTCGTACGTTGCGAAATGACCATGATTGCAATGGCGAACAAGCCCAGACAGGACAAAATAATCGCCAAAGTCGCTGCGCTGAAAAATATCTGCGAAAGCCTTTCTTCTTTTTTGTATTGGTTGTTGGTATTTTCATCCAAAAATGACCCTTGAAACTCCGATTTAGGAGCTACTTCATTGTACGTTTTCTTCAGTAACGCAATGGTTTCATCGACGTGGTCGGGAGCTATTTTGACGAAGATGTAATTGATGGAAAAGCCATTCATGAAAAAAGTAACCGCTTCGATCTGACGGTGCAGCGATTCAAAATGAAAGTCTTTGACCACACCGATTACTTTATGTTTGTTGTCGGTATTTAAAGTAACTCCAATCGGATCTTTGACGCCCAATTGTTTGGCCATGGTTTCGTTGATGACGACGGCACCTGTGGTATCGGTGGCGTAGGCTTCCGAAAAATCCCGACCGTCTATCAGTTTGAGGTCCAACGTTTTGACAAATTCATAATCAGCTGTACGCATGTTGGTCTGAATGCTTTTGCCGTTATGTTCAAAACCCAATACTGATTTTGAAAAAGAACCATCCAAGCCCCGCCCCAGATTCACGTCAGAGCCCGTCATGCTCAAAAAGCGCGGTTGGTTGGACAACCGATTACGAAAATGCTGAAGGAGGCGTTTGCCGGCTATTTCGTTACCAATCGGAATGCTGTACACCTGTGTTGCATTAAAGCCCAACGGTTTAGAACGCAAATATTTAATTTGCGTCCACACAATTAGG
Organism: Runella sp.; assembly: GCF_027484545.1. Taxonomy (GTDB): domain Bacteria; phylum Bacteroidota; class Bacteroidia; order Cytophagales; family Spirosomataceae; genus Runella. The sequence goes on from NZ_JAIXST010000331.1 coordinate 8,657, forward strand.
GTACAGGCAATGAGCAATACCGACATGGTGAACTGAAAGATAATCAGCGAGTTGCGAATGCCGCCCGAACTGCCGCTTACTTTCACTTTCCCTTTGAGAACTTCCACTGTATTGAAGCGGGTCACGGCCAGCGCAGGATAACCGCCGGCAATTAACGTGATGAATGCAAAACACAGGAAAATAGCTGCCAACAAAACGGGCGTTTTGAGCATTTGAAGCGATAGGGTCGTACGGAAAATGGCGTTGTACTGGGGAATTAACAAATAAGCGATGAGAATTCCTGCCCCGAATGCGGCAATGCAAATCAAAAAAGCTTCACCCCAAAACTGCCCCATAATTTGGGTTTTAAACGCACCGAGTGCTTTGCGCATTCCGACTTCCTTGGCGCGTCCAAACGATTTGGCAATGGATAAATTAATGAAATTGATGGCAGCAATCAGCAAAATGATAATGCCTACAATGAGTAGAGTATAAGGGTACACTTTGTTAATTGCCTGATTGCGCCCGCCTACTTTGGTATCAAAATGACTCTCCGAAAGTCCCATGATTCGGGTGCTGATTACCTCCCCTCGGTCGTCGGGTTTAGCACCTTCTTTTTTCAGCTGTGCGATATTGCCTTTGTAGTATTTGGCGGTAAATGATTTCAAACGTTTTTCAAAAGCGGTTGCCGTTGTCTTTTCGTCTAATTTGATATAGAGTGTGTGTTGATTGGCATCCCAGCGGTCTTTATTGTTGTTGTATTCACCCACGTTTTCGATGCGTACCAACATTTCGTGGTCGATACTGGTATTGTCGGGACCTTTTTCGAGAATGCCGCTGACGATATAGTATTGTTGTTTATCTCCGTGACTGACAGTAATTGTTTTGCCCATTGGGTCTTGTTCACCAAAAAGATTTTTGGCAACATCTTCCCGTACTACTACATTACTCAACTCTTTAAGGGCGGTGGTAGAATTTCCTTTAAGGAGTTTATAACCAAATACTTGAAAAAAATCGCTATCGGTAAAAGTAATGCCTTCGTTGATTAATTTATCCTCTTTCAGTATCTGAACACCGCCATCTAAAACTCGTACGGCGAGTTTGACTTCGGGGAATTCCGCCTTCAAAGCACCGCGCATCGGCAGGGGCATACTATTACCGTATTGCTCTCCCTGTGCCTCATTTATTTTTTGATACACGCGGTAAACGGGGCCGTTTTGCTCATGAAATTGGTCAAAAGTCAACAAATCATAGGCTGTCAAAAACAGGAGCGTACTGATACCAAACGCGACCGAAAGCCCTATCAGGTTGATGAAAAGGTAGGTTTTGTTTTTCCACAAATTGCGGAAAGCGATTTTGAGTTCATTTTTGCCAATAATGTTTGTTTGCAAATACGCTATACTTTCGTTGACCTGTCCTGACCATAGCATTGCTAAAATCACCTTGCTATCCTCTTCTTTTTGGGATTTATTC